>DASSYU010000221.1:0-7101 GCA_035703125.1 Pseudolabrys sp.
ACGAGATCGATCTCGCCATCATCACCAATTGCGAAAGCAAGCGCGCGTCCGAAACATTCCGTCGCGAGCGGCTGCTCTGGGTGACGTCGAACCGCCATTCGACTCATCTCGAGGAACGGATGCCGCTGGCGCTCGGACGGCTGAGCTGCACCTGGCGCCGCGTCGCTATCGAACGGCTGGAAGCGATCGGCCGTCCGTTCCGTGTGCTCTACTCGAGCTCGAGCGCGGGCGCGGTCGCCGCTGCCGTGCTCGCCGGGCTCGCGGTATCGGTACTTCCCGAGTCGGGCCTGCGTCCTGGAATGCGCGTCCTGTCCACGTCGGATGGTTTCCCTGACCTGCCAAGCTGCCGCATCGGGCTGGTGCGTAACGCGCACGAGAGCTCGGCGCTCGCCGATGCGCTCGCCGAGCACATCATCTCGTCGCTCGACAACCTGTCGGATGCGGCACAGGCAGCTGAATGATCATTTTCCCGCTCGTCCCCGCGAAAGCGGGATAATAGCCGCCGCGGTTGATCTCTGGATTCCCGCTTACGCGGGGATGAACGGATTTGTCAGTACGCGTACTCCTCGAAGATCGGATCGACCGATCCGCCCCATTCGCCATGAAAGCGCTCGAGCAGTTCCTCGGCCGGCGTGATGCCGCGCGCAATCGATTCTTCGAGCGGGCGCAGGTAGCGCGTCTCGTCGCGGCCGTTCCGGTCGAACCGCCGGCGTCGTCCGAGCCCTTGCGAGCACAGCCGCACCAATTCATCCGCCAGCGAGAGCACGTCGCGATTGCGGACCTGCGCCTTGAAGCCGAGCTTCGGCACCTCGTCGCGCAGCCTCTGTCGTTCCTCGGCGGTCCATGATTTGACCAGATCCCAGCAGGCTTCGAGCACGTCATCGTCATAGAGCAGGCCGACCCAGAAGGCCGACAGCGATGGCAGACGCCGCCACGGCCCGCCATCGGCGCCACGCATCTCAAGATACCGCTTGAGCCTCACCTCCGGGAAAATTGTGCTCAAGTGATTGGCCCAGTCGGAAATCGTCGGCCGCTCGCCCGGCAGTCCCGCCAGCTTCCCCGCGAAAAAATCCCGGAACGACTTGCCCGCCACATCGATGTATTTGTCGCCGCGCTTGACGAAGTACATCGGAACATCGAGCGCGTAGTCGACCCAGCGTTCAAAGCCCATGCCGTTCTCAAACGCCCAAGGCAGCATGCCGGCGCGCTGGTTGTCGGTGTCTGTCCAGATCTGCGAGCGGATCGACAGGAAACCATTGGGCTTGCCCTCGGTGAAAGGCGAATTGGCGAACAACGCAGTTGCCACCGGCTGCAGCGCGAGCGACACGCGGAGCTTCTTGACCATGTCGGCTTCACTGGCGAAATCGAGGTTCGCCTGCACCGTGCACGTTCGGTACATCATGTCGAGGCCGAGCTTGCCGACCTTCGGCATGTAGGCGGTCATGATTTTGTAGCGGCCCTTCGGCATCTTCGGCATGTCGCCGCGCGTCCAGTTCGGCGTCATGCCGATGCCGAGGAAACCTATGCCCAGCGGCTTTGCAACCTCGCGCACCTGCGCGAGATGCGCCATCAGTTCGGCGGCAGTCTGATGCACGTTGTCGTAGGGCGCGCCCGACAGCTCGAACTGGCCGCCCGGCTCCAGCGAGATGGCGCCGCCTCCGGTTACGTCGAACAGGCCGATGATGTTGTCGCCCTCCATGATCGGCTCCCAGCCGAGCAGCTCATGCATACCCTCAAGCAGGGAGTGGATGCTGCGCTTGCCGGAATAAGGTACCGGCCAATGATCGGCGACGGTGAAGGCGAACTTCTCGTGCTCGGTGCCGACGCGGAATTGTGCCTTCGGCTTGCAGCCTGCTTCGAGCCAGGCGACGAGGTCGTCGCGCGTCTCGATGGGCGTCATGTCGACTTGGTCACGAGCCATGCAGGGTCCGGGCAAAAAAGGTCGCGACCTTAAGCATGGGAACCAGTAAAGGGCAATGTGAGGATCGGAATTGCGATTCTGCGCCTTTGCATGGATTTCCCCTGGCCAGATTCTCCGATCCATGCTAGGAACATATACCTAGACCGCGTCTCTGCAAATATGTTCACATTCTGTTCTTTTCCTTCTCGACGACTTGCTTTATTGATCTGGCCGCATGCCCCAGTTCACGCCCCACCAGGATAACGCGCTGAAATCCGTGGCCGATTGGCTCAAGGCCGGTCCGGGCCGCAACGGCACGCCGCAGGTCTTCCGCCTGTTTGGCTACGCCGGCACCGGAAAGACCACGCTCGCCCGCCACATCGCCGACGATGCGGACGGCGAAGTGAAATTCGCCGCCTTCACCGGCAAGGCCGCATCGGTGATGCGCGGCAAAGGCTGCAGGGGCGCCTCCACTATTCACAGCCTCATCTACCGCGCGCGTGAGAGCGGCGAGGAAATCCCAAGCTTCGACCTTTGGGACGACGCGCCGGCATCGGAAGCCGAGCTGATCATCATCGACGAGTGCTCGATGGTCGACGCCGAGCTCGGCCGCGATCTGCTCTCCTTCGGCGTCCCCGTGCTGGTGCTCGGCGACCCCGCGCAGCTGCCGCCGATCCAAGGCGGCGGTTTCTTCACCGAGGCCGAGCCGGACGCAATGCTCACCGAGGTGCACCGGCAGGCGCAGGACGATCCGATCGTGCGGCTGTCGATGGATGTCCGCGCCGGCGAATACATCGAGCCGGGCCGCTACGGTGAAACCAATGTGCTGCGCAAAGCCGATCTCGATCCGCAGCGCGTATTCGAGGCCGACCAGGTCCTGGTCGGGCGCAACGTCACCCGACGATCCTACAACAAGCGGATGCGCGAACGGCGCGGCTTCGAAGACGACATGCCGTCGGCCGGGGACAAGCTGGTGTGCCTGCGCAACAACCGCAAGAAAGGCCTGTTCAACGGGGGGCTCTGGACGGTGAAGGAGCGAGGTGCCCGCAAGGGCGGCACCAAAACCGGCATCATGACGATGCGTCTGTTGCCCGATGACGACACCGCAACGCGCGGCGTGAAAGTCTCCGTGCGGCCGGAATGCTTCACCGGCGGCATCGAACATGTCGATTGGCAGCGCCGAAAGCCCTATGACGAGTTCGACTATGGCTACGTGCTCACCGTGCACAAGGCACAAGGCTCGCAATGGGACGACGTCGTACTGTTCGACGAGTCGTTTGCGTTCCCCGAGAGTCGCGAGCGCTGGCTCTACACCGGCATCACGCGCGCGGCTAAGAAACTGACGGTGGTCGTATAAACCAACTCTCGCTCATTCCCGCGCAAGCGGGAATCCAGCCAAAAAATTAAGGGTCGATAGTGGACCCCCGCTTTGGCGGGGGTGAGCTGACGATCAAGTCGTAGCGCGGTAGCCAATCTTCGCGGCACGCCATCGCACGAAAGGAAGCGCCGCCAGCGCAACCGCGGTGAATGCCGCGCCGGCGAGGAACGTACCGGTCGGGCCGACAATGTCCCAGAGTGCGCCGGCGACCACACTTGCCACCAGCATTGCGATGCCGCTCACCAGATTGAACATCCCAAAGGCGGTGCCGCGCAATTCGTCGGGGGCGGAATCGGCAACAAGCGCGGAGAGCAATCCCTGCGTCAGACCCATGTGCAGGCCCCAAAAGACCACACCGACCATCACCACGGTAATGGTGCCGCCGACGGCAAGTGCAAGATCGGCCAGCACCAGCAGCGCAAATCCGACGGTGACGACACCATATCGCCCGATGCGATCGGACAGAGCGCCGGCCGGCCAGGCCGTCAGCGTGTAGACGATGTTCATGACTACCAGCACCATCGGCACGATCGTTACCGGAAGCCCGACCGACTGTGCGCGCAGCAACAGGAAGGCCTCGCTGAACCGGGCCAGCGTGAAGATCGCGGCCACGCCAACAATCATCCAGTAGATCCGGCTGAGACGCCCGAGTTCCCGGCGGGACAACGGCGCGCGCACTTCGCGCAACCCGTGCCGCCGCTCCGGCTCATGCACCCCGAAAATAATGAAGGCGACCGAAATGAAGGCCGGGATCACCGCGATCCAGAACACAACGGTGAAGTCGTTGGCGAATGCCGCCATGAATATGATCGCCAGCAACGGCCCCAGCATCGCACCAATGGTGTCGAGAGATTGACGCAGGCCATAGGCACTGCCGCGCAGATTGGCCGGGGTGAGATCGGCAATCAGCGCATCACGCGGCGCGCCCCGGATGCCCTTGCCGACGCGGTCGACGAAACGTGCCGCGGTCAGCCAGCCGATGCCGGAGGCGAGCGGAAACACTGGCTTGGTCACCGCGGCAAGACCGTAGCCGAATACGGCGAGCCACTTGCGCTTGCCGAGATAGTCGCTCAGCGCGCCGGAAAAGATCTTGGTGATCGAGGCGGTGGCCTCGGCAATGCCCTCGATAAAGCCAACCGTAAGGGCCGAGACGCCAAGCACCGTGACAAGATAAAGCGGCAGCAGCGCATGGATCATCTCGGACGAGACGTCCATGAACATCGATACGAGACCCAGAATCCAAACGCTGCCGGGAATTTCGCGCCAGCGGAAGATTGAGGATTGGTGTGGGGGCATACGCGGCACCGTAAACGCCGCTCATTCCCGCGCAAGCGGGAATCCAGCCGGCGCGATCACAGCCTTTTTCCTGGACCCCCGCTTTCGCGGGGGTGAGCGGCAAACGACGTCGGCGGAACTAGGCCGCCTCTTTCTTCTTCACGGGCGCGAAGCGGTCATAGAAGCCCTCGCCTTTCGCGGCCAGATCAAGCAGCAGCTTGTTCGGCGCAAATCGCGCGCCGTACTTCTTCTCGAGCTTGCGGCACGCGGCGACGAAGTTCTTCGTGCCCATCATGTCGATCCACGACAGCGTACCGCCGGAGAACGGCGCAAAGCCGAAACCCAGGATCGAACCGACGTCCGCCTCGCGCACGTCAGTTAGCACTTTCTCCTCGAAGCAGCGCGCGGTTTCCAGCGCCTGAATGCCGAGCAGGCGCAGCTTCAGCTCCTCGATGTCGATCTTGTCCGGATCGAGCTGCTTCGGCTGCAAGTCGGCGAGGTCGGGCCACAGCTTCTTCGGCCCATTCGCCGGATAGTCGTAGAACCCTTTTCCGTTCTTGCGGCCAAAGCGGCCGCGCTTCTCGACCATCTCCTGCAGGAGCTTCTTCTGCCGCGGATCGATCGCCTTGACACCGAGATCGGCCTCGGTCGCTTTCAGGATCTTCCAGGCCAGGTCGACCGCCACCTCGTCGTTGAGGGCGAGCGGGCCGACCGGCATGCCGGCCATGCGGCCGACATTTTCGATCATGGCCGCAGGCACACCCTCGGTGAGCATCAGATGGCCTTCGCGGATATAGGTGCCGACCACGCGTGAGGTGTAGAAGCCACGCGAGTCGTTCACGACGATCGGCGTCTTGCGGATGGCGCGCACATAGTCGAGCGCAACCGCGAGTGCCTTGTCGCCGGTCTGCTTGCCGAGAATGATCTCGACCAGCATCATGCGATCGACCGGCGAGAAGAAGTGGATGCCGATGAAGCGTGCCGGGTCCTTGAACTCGGACGCCAGCGAGGTGATCGGCAGCGTCGAGGTGTTGGACGCGAAGGTGGTCTTGTCCCCGATCACGGCCTGAATCTTCGCGATCACGTCGGATTTGACCTTGCGATCCTCATACACCGCCTCAATGACGAGATCGCAGTCCTTCAGCACCGCGTAGTCGGCCGTCGGCGTAATGCGCGCAAGCAGCTCGTCCCGCTCGGCGCCTTTCATGCGGCCTTTCATGACGCGGTCGCTAAGCGCCTTGTGCAGCCCGGCCTTGCCCTTGTCGGCCGTCTCTTGATCGCGGTCGATCAGCGCCACCTGCAGGCCCGCCGCCGCGGTCACCTGGGCGATTCCGGCCCCCATGAAGCCGGCGCCGACAACGCCGATCTTCTTCAGGCTTGTTGGCGGCTCGTTCGCCGGCCGGCGCGCGCCCTTGTTGAGATCCTGCATCGACACGAACAGCGTGCGGATCATTGCCGCCGCTTCCGGCGAGCGCAGGATTTTCGCGAACCAGCGCGACTCGACGCGCAGCGCCGTGTCGATGGGCAGCTGCAAACCTTCGTACACAACCTGCAGAATCGCCCGTGCCGCGGGATAGTTGTCGTAGGTTTCACGCCGGTAGATCGCGTTCGCGGCCGGGAACGTCATCATGCCGGCCTTTGAGTAGACGGGGCCTCCGGGCAACCGAAAACCCTCTACGTCCCAAGGCGCCTTGGCCTTGCCGCCGGCCTTGATCCAGTCCTTCGCGGCCTTGATGAGGTCGGCTTCCGGAACGACGGCGTCGATCAGCTTCATCGCCTTGGCGCGGTCGACCTTGAGCTGATCGCCCTTGAGCAGGAACTGCAGCGCATCGGCGGGCTGCATCATGCGCGCGACGCGCTGCGTGCCGCCGGCGCCGGGGAACAGGCCGATCTTGATTTCGGGCAGGCCGAGCCGCGTCTTGGCGTCGTCGGACGCGACCCGGTAGTGGCAGGCGAGCGCGAGCTCGAAGCCACCGCCCATCGCCGAGCCGTTGAGCGCGCAGACCCAGGGCTTGCCGCAGGTCTCGATGCGCCGATAGAGCTGTGAGAGCTTGCGGCTCTCGTCGAACACCATCTTGGCCGCTGCTTCCTCGCCCTGCTTGCTGACCATGTCGATGTAGAGGCCGCGCATGCTTTCGAGCATCGTCAGGTCGGCACCACCGCAGAACGCCGACTTGCCGGATGTGATCACCGCGCCCTTGATCGCGGCGTCGTTCGCCACATTGTCGACGATCGTACCGAGCTCCGCGATGACGTCGATGGTGATGACGTTCATCGAGCGGTCGGTCATGTCCCAGGTCACGAGCGCAATGCCGTCGCTGTCGACGTCGAGTTTGAAGTTGGCCATTGCGGTCCCCTCGTTTTCCTGCGCTAGTACGGCTCGCCGTTCTTCTTCGTGTAGCGCGCACCTTTGTCGTCGCGCGTCACCATCATGTCGATATCCGAATAAAATGCACGCTCTGCAGCCGCACGCGTGCCGACTTCGATGAAGACTGCATCACGACTTGATTTGTTGATCAGGCAGTGGCCATTTTCAACGCCGGCCTTC
>DASSYU010000249.1:0-5663 GCA_035703125.1 Pseudolabrys sp.
AAAGGATCGTCCATGATCTTGAAGCCGAGCAAGGCCAGCGGCGCGTTGTCTTTCGGCTCGCGCACGACCTCTTCGTCATTGTCAGGATTGATTCCCTTGATCGGCGGCACGTCGAGCGGGCTCGGCAGATAGTCGACCACCGCATCGAGCAGCGGCTGCACGCCCTTGTTCTTGAAGGCGGAGCCGCACAGCACCGGAAAGAACGCGCCGGTGATCACGGCCTTGCGGAGCAGCTTCTTAACCGTCGCCTCGTCGGGCATCTTGCCTTCGAGGTAGGCCGTCGCGGCATCGTCGTCGAGTTCGCAGACCGCCTCGATCATCTTGTCGTGGTATTCCTTGGCCTGCTCGGCCATGTCGGCAGGAATATCGATGTCGTGATATTTGGCGCCGAGGGATTCATCGTCCCACACCACGCCCTTCATGCGCACCAGATCTACAATGCCTTTGAAATTCTGCTCGGATCCGATAGGCAGCTGAATCGCCACCGGCTTTGCGCCAAGGCGGGTCTTGATGTCGTCGAGACATTTGAAGAAGTCGGCACCGATCTTGTCCATCTTGTTGGCAAAGACGATGCGCGGAACCTTGTACTTGTCGCCCTGGCGCCAGACCGTCTCGGTCTGTGGCTCTACGCCCTGGTTGGAATCGAGAACGCACACAGCGCCGTCGAGCACACGCAGTGAGCGCTCGACTTCAATGGTGAAGTCGACGTGTCCGGGCGTATCGATGATATTGAGACGCTTCTCTTTCCAGAAAGCGGTCGTCGCGGCCGACGTAATCGTGATGCCGCGCTCTTGCTCCTGCTCCATCCAATCCATCGTCGCGGCGCCTTCGTGCACCTCGCCGATCTTGTGGCTCTTGCCGGTGTAGTAGAGGATCCGCTCGGTCGTCGTCGTCTTTCCGGCATCGATATGGGCCATGATGCCGAAGTTGCGGTAGTCCTCGATTGGGTGGCTGCGGGGCATAGGGGATCAGTCCTTAAATCTTTCTGCTGTCACCAGCGGTAATGCGAGAAGGCCCGGTTGGCTTCCGCCATCTTGTGGGTGTCCTCGCGCTTCTTGACTGCGTTTCCCCTATTATTGGATGCATCGAGCAGTTCAGCCGAGAGCCGCTCGGTCATCGTGCGTTCGTTGCGCTCGCGCGCGGCCGCAATAATCCAGCGGATACCGAGTGCCTGACGGCGCGACGTCCGCACTTCGACCGGCACCTGGTAGGTCGCGCCGCCGACACGGCGTGAACGCACCTCGATCGAGGGCATTACGTTGTCGAGCGCCTGCTGGAAAACCGTGATTGGATTTTGTTTGGTCTTGCTCTCGATCGTCTCGAGCGCGCCGTAGACGATACCTTCCGCCACCGACTTTTTGCCATCGTACATGATGGCATTCATGAACTTGCTGACGACGACGTTTCCGAACTTCGGGTCCGGAATGATCTCGCGTTTTTCGGCGGCGTGACGGCGGGACATGACGCTGATCCTTACTTGGGCCGTTTGGCGCCGTATTTCGAACGGCGCTGCTTGCGGTTCTTCACGCCTTGCGTGTCGAGCACGCCGCGCAGGATGTGATAGCGCACGCCCGGCAGGTCTTTCACGCGGCCGCCGCGGATCATCACGACCGAATGCTCCTGCAGGTTATGGCCTTCGCCAGGGATGTAGCCGATGACCTCAAACCCGTTGGTAAGCCGCACCTTCGCCACCTTCCGCAAAGCCGAATTCGGCTTCTTCGGCGTCGTTGTGTAGACGCGCGTGCAGACACCACGCTTCTGCGGCGACGCCTGCAGAGCCGGCACTGTATTGCGCGCCTTGAGCGGGTGTCGCGGCTTGGCAATCAACTGGTTGATCGTCGGCATTTTGCCTTCGCTACCTTCAGTTTGCGGATGCTGCGCGAACGAACGTCCGCACCGCCCCTCGTTTAATTTCGTGCGGACATCACCCTCGTCCGCGTCGTATCGGGCTTATCGCCCCGGCATCGGTGTGCGCGGAACAAAGGCGCACGTAACCTCGCGTGACTTCTCCACGCGCAAAACGAAATCGCGCCATCCGCCAACCGCGGCAGGGCGCTCTTCCGTTCGGACGGACGCGTTGCGGTTAAGCACCGCGGCCGTTCACTCTCAAAAGTCTGACAGGTGCTGTCAGAGGCAGCGTCTGAGCTTTATTCGTCGAGGCGTTGTACCCAATCACCTTTCGAGAAAACGCAACGCTCTCAAAGGGTTGATCGGGCGGCCGTTCCGAGCAAGCAAAGCTCACCGCCTGCCGAAAAGTGTGGGGTATGTATCGGCGTGACCCCGGCAAGTCAAGCAGAAATGGCTGAAAACGCGAGCGTTCGGGGCCTTCGGCAACTGAATACCTAATATTCGACGGCCGACCTACCCTCTCTATTGCGATGTAACGCCGGTTTCCTTGATGACATTGAGGTATTTCGCGCTCTCGCCGTCTACAAACGCCCTGAACTCCGCGACCGGCATGGGCGTCACGACCGCGCCGGCAGCCTCGAGCCGCGCCTTGACGTCGGGTTGGGCAAGCACCCCATTAATCTCCTTACTCAACCGGTCGATGACCGGTTGCGGCGTGCCGCGGGCGCAAAAAACCCGGCCCAAAGCGTGAAATCGTAGTCCCGGTCAGGAAATCGAGCGCGCAACGATATCGCCGGTGCCGCCAGCAGCGTAGGCAACGATCAACTGAATGGTCCGACTGGCACCAAGCCGATGCCGCGCAGGTCGCGATGTAGGCTTATGAATGAATAAAGCCGGCGGCCGACAACTGCGTGTGCACGTCAAGACCGGTCACTTCGATGACGTTTCCATTGCCCAGGTCGAGCTGGTCGCCCGTCGATGCGGCAATGAGGGCATTAAGTTCCGCATCGGTGATTGGGGTACCGCCATTCAAAGACTGGATATCGATCAAATCCCCTTCCCCTTGATTGAAGTCGGTGATCGTCAAATAGCCGCTGCGGAAGACAAACGTATCAGCTCCGCCCAAGCCCGTAAGTTGATCGCCGCCGTTGCCGCCACCGCCATCGAGAATGTTTGCATTGCTGTTGCCGGTGATCTGATCGGCGAAGTTCGAACCGCGTACATTGTTGATGGACGTGAAAGTGTCACCGAGTGCCTCTCCGGTATTCAGTGCTGTATTGGCAAGATTGACTGTGACGCCAGAAGCAGCGTGCTCGTAGCTGGTCACGTCGGAACTACCGAATGCGATGATATGATCGGCGCCCGGCCCGCCTTCTAGTAGGCTGCTGCCATTGCCGGTGAGCGTATCGTTGAAACTCGAGCCGCGCACGTTTTCGAAATTGGACAATGTGTCCAATCCGGCTTGAGCCGTGTTCTGCTGGACGCCAGAAATGCTGAGATCCACGGTTACACCAACATTGCCTGGACTGCCCGGCGCGCGTTGATAGCTGACGGTATCGTTGCCGCCGCCGCCATCGAGCGTGTCGATGCCAGATAGGCCCTCAATAACGTTATCGTTGCCGTCGCCAGTAATCGTGTCATTAAAATTTGAACCAATGACGCCGCTGACCCCGCTGAATGTATCAGACCCGACAGAACTGTTGCCGGTAGCGGTGCCGACCAGGTTGACCGTTACCCCGCCCGAAGCACTCACAAACGAAATGCGGGTATCGCCATTCCCGGTGAATGTCATTGCCGCCCATCCCCTCGAACTCGTTGAAGGTCGCCCCAAACGGGAGACCGTCGGAGGCGCCGTTGAACCCACTCGCAACGTAGATATCGTTGAAGTTCGTGCCGCGGATCGACTCGATGGAACTCAGAATGTCGTTACCGATTGATGCATCCCCGCTCACCGTTCCCGCCGCCATGTTGACGGTGATGCCAGACGCCGTCCCCAGGTTGGCATTATAGACCGCCATATCGAAGCCACCACGGTCAACCAGCGTGTCGTTACCGGCGCCGCCATCGAAGACCTCCGACGTGAGCGGGGTAGAATTGCTGGTGCCATATAATGTGTCAGCAAAGCCAGAGCCGATGATGGAATTGACCCCACCGGTGATCGTGTCATGGCCGACCGAGGCGTCGCCGGTCGCCGTTCCGAACGCAAGATCGATCGTCACACCCGATGTGGCATTGATGTAGGCAATCCGGGTGTTGCCGTTGCCGGTGATGATGTCATCGCCACCCAGCCCCTCGAACTCGTTGAGCGCCGCGCCGGTATTGATGGCACCGGCGCTACCTGCATTGAGAAGTGCGATGGTCGGTACTGTCGTAAATCCGGTGGCATCGTAAGTATCGCTGAAGTGCGTGCCGCGCACTGACTCGATCGAAAGCAGCGTATCGCTGCCGACCGAGGCGTCCCCAACCACCGTTCCGGCGGCAAGATTGACCGTTATTCCGCTCGTCACAATGATGTCTGTGCGGAACTCATACATCACACGATCGAAGCCGCCGCGGCCGTCGATGAGGTCGTTACCGCCGCGGCCCTCAAATAATTCAGGGGGGCCCGCAAGATTATCGCTGCCTCGTTTTTTAAGTGAAATCTAAAAACCGTAAAGCCGTGCCGGGTTGTCCGACAGGATTCGCTCGGCCAATTCCGCTGAACCTGTCGCAGCCATAAACTCGTCGACCAGCGTCTCGTAGCGAAGACGACGATAAGGCGAAAGGACGGCGCTACCCATGTGCTGGTCATGCGGCGGAGTGTGGGGCCAGTCGCTGCCCCACACGCAACGATCCGGCGCAACCTTCACGATGGCTGCGACCCAGGCAGGATCAGCTCGGATTGCAAGCGGGTCCGCGCTCACACGGTACGGCGCCGACAGCTTGATCCAGACGCGGCGTCGTGCGAGCAGCTCAAGCAGCGAGATACCATCGGGTTGGTCCGGTCTGGTACCCGCATAGAGTCCGTAGTGATCGATCACCACCGGCACGCGCGAGTCGCGCAACAACAACGCATTTTCCGACAGCAGCTTGATCGGCGCGATGACCTCGATGTGCCAGTTCAGATCGCGCGCGTGTCCTTCGACCGCTGCGAAGCGGGCCGCGAGCGGTGCCTTTTCGCGAAGCGGGCTGTAAAGATTGAGACGCAAGCCGCGCACGCCCTGCGCCGCCATACCGGACAAAGTCCTGGCCGAGGTCGTTTCGGGATTGATGACGGCAACACCACGCCCTCTTCCAGCCAAGGCATCGAGGCCATCCAGCAACATGCTGTTGTCGGTGCCGTAAAAGCTCGGCTGCACAATGACAAACCGCCTGATGGCGCGTGAGGCGGACACCCGCTCGAGCTGGTTCAGGGTGGCGACGTCTGCAAGATAGGTTCGCTCAGCGACCTGCGGGTAACGATCGGCCGGACCGACGATATGGACGTGACTGTCGCAGCGCATCCCGGCTGTCACGCGCGTAACCGCGCGGCGACTGCATCGCCTGTTTCACGCGTGCCCAGACGTCCGCCAACATCGGTGGTCGATTCTTTTGCCGCAATCGCCACCTCGACCGCCTTTTCGATGGCACCGGCGGCAGCTTCGAACAAGTTGGTCTTGCTGCGGCGGCCATGCCAGGCGAGCAACATCGCTGCTGACACAATGAGCGAAAGCGGATTGGCGACGTTCTTGCCCGCAATATCGGGCGCGGAGCCGTGCGCAGCCTGGGCCATTCCATGATCGGTACCGGCGTTGAGCGAGGCGGCCATGCCGAGGCTACCGGACAATTCGGCCGTC
>DASSYU010000251.1:0-8496 GCA_035703125.1 Pseudolabrys sp.
GCCTTCAAGACCGCGCCGCCTGTTTTTGGCAGGCGAGCCATGCCAATCCTTCCAAGGCCTATGCCGGGCGCTCCGTGACACCACTGACAGGGCCAGGCTTCCCCACCCTCGACACGCAAATCAGGCCAATTGCCACGCTGCTGGCTGAAGCTGGAATTCTCAAAGTCAACGCACTCTTGTGCAGCCACAACGAAATCTTCCCGGCCGGTCGCGGCTGACAAAGAGGCGAGCGCATATGCAAATCCGGCCGCGCCGTGTGACATCCCGTTGAGCGGGCGTGAACCCAGGCCCTGCCCCACCCAACTGCGCCGCCCCGGCTCCCCAAGCCGGCGTTGTGCGAGCAAATGTTCGCCGCACTTGACCGCGCGGCGAAGCACCGCCTCGGATTGCCCGTCACGGTAAAGACGGAGCAGGCAAAGGATGGCGCCCGCACTTCCTCCAATCACATCCAGACGCTTATCTGCCGCGATCAGTTCCTCGGTCACAAGCTCGGACGCACGATGGGCATCCTCACGCAATCCCGGGTCGCGCAAATTTTTCGACATCACCGTCAAGGCGTAAACGATCGAGCCGAGACCCGTCCCGCCGCCAAGGCCGAGAGACCGGGCGATTCTGGCTGCATTCCGGGACTTGATCTGCTTTCGAAGCCGCGCAACGCCGGCGAGCGCCAGCTCACGTGGCGCCGATTGCTCGGTGACGGCCGCATGTGCGGACAGAAAAAGGGAAAGGCCCGCCGTGCCGTTGTACAAATCGGGTCCCAACGTTACGAGCTGGAACACCTCGGCATCGCCAAGCCAGTCGAGTCCGATCCAGGCGGCGGCCGGACCGCGTCGGACAGCATATGCTGCCAATTCATCGGCGACCCGTTGGGCCTCGGCCCGGAACGTCAGATCCGAAGGCGCCGGCCCGCGCAATTCGGGCAGCTGCCGCCGCGCAGTCGATGTCGGTGGACGGCCAGCAGCCACAAGCGAATTTGTGTTGATCTTGACGACCTTGACCTGCCAATCGATCTCGTCACGATCGAGGTGGGAGAAACGCGTACTTGCGCGAGTAAGGCCATCGGTTGACGGCAGCCGCATCCGAAAGCCTGCCTCATCTTTCAGTTCATGGCCGTCTGTCGCCGAGACAAAGTGTGGAATGTTCAGCGTCAGAAGCGCGGATCTTTCCGCGCGTTGGACCGGCCAAAGCGGATCGTCGGCTGCATCCCAATCGGCGAGTCGCGCCACGAAGTCCGCCTGCGCCGACCACGCCACACCGTCGTCCATCGTTTTGTGATTTTTCAAACGCTGGAGCAACATGGCGTAGAAGCGCGTAGCCCGAACAACCTTTCGGACAGTGAGGCCGGAAAAGCCGTCGAAAAGCGCAGCGCTCTTTCCCTTTTCCAAAAGAAATCGCGCATAAGCGTCGAAGCCGGCAATCAGTTCCTCAATGTGATCCGAAAATTTCGCGTATAGCCCGTTCACGTACGGCAGATTGGGATTGTTTGTGGCAACGTCTTTCCAGCGCGTCGGACGCATGTCGTCAGAATTGATGCTCTCCCACCTGATTTTAATTCTTGTGTTCCAGTCCGCCGTCACGCCGCCCATCGCAAAGACCTTGCCATCCGGGCCCCGGCCATAGGCTGGAAGCAACCCGGTAGCCATCACCGAATTGGCGAGCTTTTCCGTGGCGGCATCAAATGCAGCGTCTTCCGGCGCGGAGGGTTTCTGCTCACCGCTGGACGACTGGAGGATGGTCTCCAGGTCGATTGGTACAGGATGGCTTCCGTCGGCAACGATATTTTCCTGATGCATGTCGTTGGCCGCGAAGCAGTGAAAGAGCGCAAGCCAGGCTCCTACGCGCTTGAAGAAGACCTTGAACTCATCGGGGGCGGCACAACCGGCATGCTCGATGCATGCGGTCCATCCGTAGCCGTCGCGCGCAAGCGCGCGCGCCGTTCTCAGTTCGACCGGAGGAGCCGCGCGGTTCAAACGGTCGATCAGTTCCTGCCAGGCAACATCGACCCGCAGATCTTTCGGCTTATAAACGACCTTCGAGCCGTCCGCGAAAATGACGATCTTTACAGAGCGGCCTCCGTTGTGCGGATCGGAGAAGCCACCTTCGATCTGAATGACTCCGCCCTGCACACCGGCCTGTACGGCGCTGCGAATATACGGCAGGTCGACATCAAGCCGCTGGATGAATTCGCGAGAGGTCTCGACCCATTGCCGGACAATGGTGCTGATCAGCCGCAACAGCACCGGCTTTTCCTCGAAAAGCTGCCAGAAGCCGCCGGCCTTCATCTCGGCCACGAATTTTTCGTACAGCGCCGTCGGAGAGTCCTGCCGAAGTCCCGCAGTTTCGGCCGCGTTCCGCATGGCTGAAAAGCGTTCGTAAAGCGCCGGCGCGACCAACTCGGAAAGTTCGGCGAGAAGCGCACGCCGCAGGCAATCGTACGCAGCTGCCTTCAGGTTTGCGGCCGCTTTGTCGCCGAGTCCTGATTGCAGCAGCGCTTCAGCGCTTTCAACCACCCCGGCCAAAAGGTGCTCGAATGCCACCGGCTCGGCTTGACCCGCGAGCGGCTCGGCTGCGAACTTGCCGGTTGTCCTTTCGAGCGCGGGCAGAACCCAGCCGGCATCCGCTGCCCATAGCGGCGTCGGCGCGGTTGGCTTTCGCCGGGCCGCTGTCAGCCGCGCAAGGACACCGGCGGAATCCAACCCATCACGTTCGATCCTTCGCTCAAAGAGCGACCTATCGCCGCCTGCGGCAGACTGGCACCAGGCGCCCAGACGGCGTTGACCGAAGCCAGCTCGATCAGTTTCCCCGGACAAGGCTTCGAAGTCATCTGAAAGAAGCTCGTCGATCGTCGCCGCACGATTAATCAAGCGGTCGTAGAAAGAATCCATGCGGCCTCACACGATACTCAAGGATTATAGCCGAGCAGGCGCCGAACGGTCGGTAAGCCAGTCCATTGCTGCATCGCGAAACGTAGTCCGAGGCTTTTGAATTTGTGCGGAATTTTGCACAAATTGGCGCCGGACAAGGTGACCTGATAGCAACTGTAGGAAGTCAAGTGCCTTGACCTGCAACCAGATGGGACCATCGCTCGGGAAATTCCGTCGCGGAACGGTCATAAGTAACTGCAGGGATAGGCTTTTCCCCAATTGACTTTGTATATTCTGCGTCGGATCATAGGGCTATGGCGCGGGGGAGCTTTCTAGAATTTAGTAGCAACCTTCTCACTGCGGGCGCCGCTGGCAATAGAAAGGATTTATGCCATGACAAATGAAGAAGACATCCTGGCTTTTGAAGTCTCCGATGAGGCGCTGGAAGCGGCTGCGGGCAGCGAACAGGTGAACTACACCCTTGGCGCTTGCACCGGTCTCTCGGTCTGCCCAGGCTAAGGATTGTGAGATAGGTCCTTCGAGGGCCAATCGATCATCTGAACCTCGGACGAGGCGCCGGATTTTTATTCGGCGCCTCGTCGTTTTTCAGGCCGAAGTCTAATTGCTGGTCGGCGGCCGCGTGGTGCTTTCCTCGAAGAAGGGCGTCTGCGATGCCGAACCATCGGCAGCGCTGAGCCGGGCGGCCTTTAAAATCCGTGCGGTTCGCGCATAATGGCCGTCTTGCGCGAGCTGAGTATCTGGAGTGCCAATGGACCGTCGATCCTTGATGAAATCCGCCCTCCTTGTGCTCGCGGGAGGGCCGCTGACGCTCAAAAATTCAGTGCAATTTTCGGCGGCGCAGGCACGCGAGCCGGCCACCGCTTGGCGGCACGGCCTCTCCAAGCTTTCCGACCTCAAGTATTCGGCGGGATTCAAGCACTTCGATTACGTAAAACCAAACGCTCCGAAAGGTGGCACCGCTTCACAGATCGCGCTCGGAGGCTTCGACAACTTCAATCTCGTCGTTGGAGGCGCGAAGGGCACTTTGGTGAACGGCATTGAATTTCTCTACGACACCCTCATGGTGTCGGCGCTTGACGAAGTTGCCAGCACCTATGGCCTCCTCGCCGAAGCTGTTACCTATCCGGACGATTTTTCTTCGGTGACATTTCGGTTGCGCTCCAACGCAAAATGGCATGACGGCAAGCCAGTCACGCCCGGCGACGTCGTCTTTTCATTTGACGCCTTCAAGAAGCACAGCCCGCAGGCCGCTGCGAGCTACCGACAGGTCACCAAAGCCGAAAAGACCGGCGAACACGAAGTCACCTTCCATTTCGACGGCGCTGGAAACCGTGAATTGCCGCAAGTCGTCAGTCAACTTACGGTCCTGCCAAAACACTGGTGGGACGGGACCGACAGCGAAGGCAAGAAACGCTCGATCGGTGATACGACACTCGAACCACCGCTCGGCAGCGGCCCATACCGCATTAAGGAATTTTCCACCGGCCGCAACATCGCCTACGAACGCGTGCAGGACTATTGGGGGAAAAACCTCAACGTCAATGTCGGCCGCGATAACTTCGACAATTTGCGATATGAGTATTTTCGCGATGCGACGATTGCGATCGAAGCATTCAAGGGTGATCTGGTCGACTGGCGCACGGAAAACAGCGCGAAAAACTGGGCAACGGCCTACGACTTTTCGGCGGTCACGGAAAAGCGCGTTATTCTTGAGGAATTTCCCATCAACAGCATCGGCCTGATGCAGGCCTTCGCTTTCAATTTGCGCCGTGACAAGTTCAAAGATCCTCGCGTGCGGCTGGCTTTCAATTACGCATTTGACTTCGAGGAAATGAACAAGAAGATCTTTTTCGGGCAATACACACGCACCTCAAGCTACTTTGAGGGAATATCCGAGCTTTCTGGAGCGGGCATCCCGGGCGGGCGCGAGCTCGAACTGTTGCAGAGCGTGCGCGACAAAGTGCCCGCCGAAGTATTTACCACCGCGTTCAGCAATCCGGTCAACGGCAGCCCAACGGCGGTTCGCAACAACCTCCGTGAGGCACTGCGTCTTTTCAAAGAAGCGGGTTACGAGATACGCAATCAGCAAATCATCAATACCAAGACCGGCGGACCGTTTGAGGTCGAGCTGTTGACGAATGCGCCGCTATTTGAGCGCGTCTATTTGTTCTACAAGCCTTCGCTCGAAAAAATTGGCGTTACTGTAGCGGTGCGCACTGTCGATCAGGCGCAGTACGAGAACAGGCTCCGCACTTGGGACTTCGACATCATTACATTCGGGTGGGGGCAATCCCTTCTGCCCGGCAACGAGCAACGAGGGTACTGGGGCTCAGCTGCGGCTGATCAGGTCGGGTCGAACAATGTCATGGGTATCAAAAATCCGGCCGTCGACGCGATGATCGAGAAAGTCATCTACGCGAAGACTCGCGAAGAACTCGTGGCTGCTGCCAGGGCGCTCGATCGAGTCCTGTTGTGGAACCACTTTGTCGTGCCGCAATGGAGCTACTCGAAACTGCGGACCGCACGGTGGAACAGGTTCAGTCATCCGGAAACGATGCCGAAATACGGCATGTCCGCATTTCCGGCCGTGTGGTGGTGGGATGCCGAGAAGGCCACGAAAACCGGCGGCAAGCGCCCGCTATAGCGCCGCCTCTTCGCAAATACTCCTGAGGACGTGATTTAGGTCGGGGACTTCGATTTCGACGATCGCCCGAGACGCGACTGCATTTCCGTGGAAATAAACTCGCGATAATTGGGCGGCTCAAAGTCAAGCAGCGTCCCGCCCGAGGCGAAGTGCTGGATGAACACCCTACCGATCGCATAGGTCGCGGCCACGGCCAGCGCAGGCGTTACAAGCGCTCCGACCGCCGTTCCGGCGATCGGGATGGTCTTCACCACACTTGCCATTCCGACACCCGTGCTCACGGGAATAACGGTGCCGAAAATCCCGGCGACCAGAGCCTTTCCCCGATTTTCCGAGAAAGGCACGTCGTAAATTTGTGAGACCAGCCGAAGCATCTGGATTTGCAGCGCACCGACTGCAGCAAGATCGACGAATGGAATCGGAAGCAGACCCGCGACACCGGACCAGAATGAAAAGCGGTCGACCACTTTTGCCGCGCGAGACCGCCGATCGCGGTCGGCGGCGTTGGCCTCTGCTTTTGATCGCGATGGCGAGACCTTCCCTGCATCGGGCGTAACGGCGCGCGATGCGCGGGCTGTCTCGGTGGCCGGATTCTTTGCAGTCGGTCGAATTGCCTTAGGAAGCTTCTTCTTGTTCATCGCTCACGCCGCTGCTTGCAGGCCGCTCAGGGCGTCAATCTCGGCCGCGATTGCGGCGATTTCACGCGCCGCGGCTCCCGCCGGCTCGATCAGGGTCGGCGTGGCGCCCCATAGCGCCGCCTCGGCATAGATGACGCGGTTATTCATTTCGGTCTTGAGCACCGGAAAACCTGCCTCGATCAATTCAGAACGTACATGCTTCGCGATGACCGAGTCTCTCGTCGTTTGCGTTAGAACACACCGATACACCGGCCGGTGGCCACCCGAGGCCTCGATCAGCGAATTGAGCGTGTCCAGCATGCGATCGATGTCCAGTGGAGAGGCCTTGACCGGCACGAGAAGAAAATCCGCCGTGGCAATGCAAGCCAACGTCGCCTCGGAGCGGAATCCTGCGGTATCGATCACGACCTGGCGGCCGTTGGCGGCAAGCTTCCGGGCTGTTTTCCACGCGTCCACTGAAGAATCTTCGACGACTTCAACGCCGCCAAGGGCGCGTTCGCGCGCTGCCAAACGTGCAATCGAGCGCTGCGGATCGGCATCAATGACCGCGGGATTGCGGCCTGCAAGTTGCCAATGAATCGCAAGGCAACTTGCCACCGTGCTCTTACCGCTACCGCCTTTCATCGTTGCAACCGTAATGACCTGCCTCATGGTTCCCCTGCTCCTTACGAGCGTCTGGCGAATCGGTTGCAAACAATGCTAACGGATTTTTGGCTTGGACGCTTCGAGGATTGGCTGCTTAGCGGGCACAGACGGCCGCTTTCCCCATAACGGAAGGCTCTTTTTCCGCTCAAATTTCGGACTTTAGGTGCTCAGCGGTTGCCGCAGGTCGCCGTTACAACGGCCTTGAACATATCAAACGACTGCACGCGAACCTGGCAGTTGGTCCGGTTGTCGGCGGCAACGTTCAAGACATCACCGGTGCCAAGCTGTTGGCGCTTCCCATTGATATTGAGAGTCACGCTGTCGTTTGCCGGGGCGCCGATCAGCCCGACAGTCAGGCGCCCTTCGCCTACGATCAGAGACTGGTTTGCTTTGATGTTGTAGGTATTTTCCGACGGAATCAGTTCGTCCAATTTTGTCTGGAGTTTCGCAATACCGCTTTCCATCGCGCCAACTTTAACATTCTCGCCGGCCATTTCGCTTTTCATTTTCTGGTTCTCAGCCCGGCTCTGCTGCAGCGCCAGTTTGCTCGCTGACATTTCGACGTAGGCTGAATTCAGGCCGAGGAGATAGCCGACGATCCCGCCCATCAATGCGGTGACCAGCAAATAGCGGCCCTCCCGCGTCATAAACAGACGATAGGTACGAGACCTTGCCGACGTCGGTTGAGTTGATCGTGCAGAATCACTCACGTCCCGATCCCTCGCAAACACTCATTCTGTCATTACAAGTGATTTCAGTCATAAAACGCAATCCGAAAAGCCTTCTACTACTGACGCGGCGGTGGACCCTCGGCTGGGCGCGGTCCGGTCGTGGGATTCAACCATTCCGGAATGGACGGAAGGATCGCTTTGAGGCGGGAAAGGTCGAACTGGGCATTTGAGCCCGGCTGATCATCCTTGCCCGCAAGCGCGGGCGGCTCCCCGATGGTCGGCTTGGGATCGGCCGGGACCCCGCCGACAGACGGAATTGCAGAACTCTTGCCCGGAACTGACGTGCCGTCCTCGGGCTTCGGTTGCGTGACCGGCGGGCTGTCCACGTTTCCAAGAATGATCGGCAGGCCATCCTTCCCGCTTCCGATTATGACAATTTTTGAATTCGGGGATTGTGCGAGCGCGAGCGTTGCCTCGATCCCCCGCCAGCGCAGATAAGAGTCCGAAATTCCCTGACTGACCGTACGCTGGAACGCTGCAATTCCGTTCGCCTCGACCTGCTTGCGTGTCGATTCCTGAGCTTCACGCTCAACCCGATACTTGAACTCCTGGATTTCGTAGAATTGCTGCGTTTGCCGATTGATCGCCGCAACGATCGCTGGCGGTAATTCGATGCTCAGGACCAACGTGTCGATGATTTGGATCGAGTTCTGAAGGAAGTCGTTGTAGTGCTTGGGGTCGGGCTGCTCCATCGCCTCGGGCTGTACCAGGCTGTTGAGATGAGTTGCCAGACTCTTTTGCGCGTCTTGTCTGATCTTGTCCTGGATTTGCTCACGCGAAGTGTAGACTTCCTGAGCTGTATACTGAGAGATGACCTCTCGCGCCCGACTGCCGATTTCGGGGTCCACTACTGAATAAAGATAATTCGGTCCAATGAACTTATGCAGCACGCCGACGTAGTTGTGCAGCAACTGATAGCGCATGTTGATCTGGGCATTGACGACAACGCCATC
>DASSYU010000276.1:0-9301 GCA_035703125.1 Pseudolabrys sp.
AAGAGCGGTACCCATGGTGTCGACCAGTTTTGTTTTCGCGAGACCGGGCACGCCGACCAGCAGCGCGTGACCGCCGGAGAGGACCGTAACCAGCGCGCGCTCCACCACCACATCCTGGCCGAAAATGACGGCACCGATCGCCGCTTTCGCGGCACGGACATGGGCGGCCGTGGATTCCGCCGCACGTACGATCATGTCTTCCAATTTTTCCAGGCTCTCGCCGCCGGCTTTCGCCATGATATCGATTCCTTTCGTCGCCCGATCGATGCAGCACAAGACACCGTGCAACAAACGCGCCAAGGCGATTTTGCTGCGCTATTTGGGCCGAATCTGCCTCAATCTCCGGGCAAGCTTACGCTATCTTCCGCCGCCGGGCCGGGTGAATCACGAAGATGCGAACAGGCTCGCGGCAGCCTAATTATCGAAGGAAAACAATGGCGAAGGCAGGGCAGAGCGGGTTGGACGCGATCGCGGCAGGGCTGCCCCGCGAAAACAGGGGCCCCCCGCCCGTCGAGCTTTGGAATCCACCCTTTTGCGGCGATATCGACATGAAGATCGCCGCGGACGGCACTTGGTTCTACCAAAAGACGCCGATCGGCCGGCTGGCCTTGGTCAAATTGTTTGCATCCGTGCTCAAGCGGGAAGGCGACAAACACTTTCTTGTGACGCCGGTTGAGAAAGTCGGAATTGTCGTCGAAGACGCGCCGTTCCTCGCGGTGGAGATGAAAACCTCGCGCGGCGAAGGCGGGCAGGTCCTCGAATTCCGTACCAATGTCGACGACTGGGTAGCCGCTGGGCCTGGCCATGCATTGCGGTTTGAGCTGCAATTGGAAACGGGTGGACTGAAGCCGTACCTGCATGTGCGGCGCGACATGTGGGCAAAAGTCACGCGCGCGCTATTCTATGACCTTGTTGCGCTCGGCGAAGAGCGTGATGTCGACGGCAAGGCGATGTTCGGTGTTGCTTCGCAAGGCGACTTCTTCGCCATGGCGGAAGCGAGCGCCGTGCGGGAGTTCGCCTGATGCAGCATCCGCTGACGGCACTTTCGGCCGAAGACTTTTTCGCGCGCGTGCGGACGCGGCTGACGCTTGACGTGCCGACTGGCCTTGCCGATCCGAACGTGATGCCCGTTCGCGGCGATCATGATGCCGACCCGGTGATGCGAAAGATCGCCGAAGTGCGGCCGATCCGTCCTGCCGCGGTGCTGATTCCGATCGTCGACCATCCCGAACCGGCAGTGTTGCTCACCCAGCGCGCGCAGCATCTGCCCGATCATCCGGGGCAGGTTTCGTTTCCAGGCGGCAAGATCGATGATGGTGATGCCGATCCGTGTGCGTCGGCGCTGCGCGAGGCCGAGGAAGAGATCGGACTCGACCGCCAACACGTCGAACCCCTCGGCTATCTCGATCTCTATATGACGACGCTGGGTTATCGCATTGTGCCGGTGATTGCGCGCGTCAAACCGGGCTTCATGCTCAAGCTCAATCCGAGCGAAGTCGATGCTACTTACGAGGTGCCGCTCGATTTCCTGATGGACCAGAGCAATGTGCAACGCCACTCGCGCGATTGGCAGGGCATAACGAGGCACTACTACGCAATCACTTTTGGTGACCGCTACATTTGGGGCGTGACGGCTGGTATCCTGCGCAATCTTCACGATCGGATTTATCGATGATCCGCCCGGTTCTTACCGAAGTTCTTCTTTTTCTCACGCCGTTCGTGCTCTACGCGGTTTTCTTGTGGGCGACGAAATCCGGCGTGCTGGATCTGAAGTCTTGGCCGTTGGTCCGCGTCGTCACGTTGGCCATCGTGGCGCTGCTGCTGGTGCTCGGCAGCTTTATCTATTTCGCACACTTCTCGGGCGCGCCGCCTGGGTCGACCTATGTGCCTGCCCATATGGAAGACGGCAAGTTCGTGCCGGGGACTACGAAATAATGGTTTCGCACTCTGGCCGTACCGACCGCAGCCTCAGCGATGCCGCCTGGCTCGCATCCGGCTCATTGCCACAGCTATTGGCCGTGCTTGACCGCGACGGCGAAGAAGCGCGCGTAGTAGGCGGCGCCGTTCGCAATGGACTGCTGGGGATACCGGTTCTGGAGGTCGATGTCGCCACGACGGCTGTCCCGGACGAAGTCGTCAAGCGTGTGACCGCGGCGGGCTTCAAGGCGGTTCCGACCGGCATCGAGCACGGCACGGTGACGGTGGTCATCGGCAAGCAGCCGTTCGAGGTAACGACACTGCGCAAGGATGTCGAAACTTATGGTCGGCATGCCAAGGTCGAATTTGGCCGCGACTGGAAAGCCGATGCCGAACGGCGCGACTTCACGATCAACGCGCTGTCCGTAACACGCGATGGCACCGTCTACGATTATGCAGGCGGACTCGATGATCTCGCTTATCACCGGGTGCGCTTCATCGGCAACCCCGCAAAACGCATCGAGGAAGACTACTTGCGCATTTTGCGGTTTTTCCGCTTTCACGCGGCCTATGGGTCCGGTCATCTCGACGCCGCCGGGCTGGCAGCCTGCATCGCCGCGCGAAAAGGCCTCGACCAGCTTTCGCGTGAGCGCGTGCGCATGGAGCTTCTGAAGCTGCTGGTGGCCCCCCACGCGACGGCCACTCTTGCCGTGATGGCGCATGCCGGGCTGCTGCTGCTTGTGCTCGGCGGCGTGCCTTATCTCGCTGATTTCGAAAACGCGGCAAAGGTCGAGGCGGCAATTGGAGCGACGCCCGACGCGGTGCGCCGACTTGGAGCACTCGGCGTCGTTATTGCCGAAGATGCCGAACGGCTGTGGCAACGGTTGCGGCTCACGAACAACGAGCACGAGCGACTCGCATCAATGGCGGAGGGCTGGCGGCGGATTTCACCTGCATTCGGCGAGAAGGCGACAAAGGCGTTGCTCTACCGCCTCAATGCGCAACACTTCACCGATCACGCGCTGCTAGGATGGGCCCGGTCCGAGGCGAACGCCCACGATGCAAAATGGCACGAGCTCGCAACGCTTCCGCAGCGCTGGACCGCGCCGGAATTTCCGCTGAAGGCGGCAGACTTCATGAAGCGCGGCGTGCCGCAAGGGCCGGGGCTGGGCGCCGCGATTGCTGCCGCGGAGGCGGCATGGATTGAAGCGGGATTTCCTGACGATCAGACCGCAATTACGCGCATTGCCGAAGAAGCCACAAAGGTGTCGCGGACGTGACGGGAGTGCTAGATGTCGTTTTAAGAGGCATATCATGCGGGGCTTCTGGCGCGGAATTGCTATCTTCTTTCTCGGCGGCATTTTCGGCACCGCCCTTGGTGTCGCGCTGGGCTTCTTTTTCTTTCCTTTCGTATTTCCGCCGCCGACTGCCACCGAGCAGTTGACCGAAGCGGATCGCTTGCCGCTGGTCGCGACCGGTACTTTCATTCACGCGAACCCGTCGGATCCAATCCACTATGGGAAAGGCAAGGTCAGCGTCTATCAGCGTACCGTCTTTCTCGAGGCTGATTTCGAAGTGGGGCCGGGCCCAGCGTTCCACGTCTATCTGGTGCCGAATGCAAACATCCGTACCGCCACCGCGGTCAAGGATTCCATGTTCGTTGATCTTGGCGGCCTGCGCGCATTCAAAGGTAGCCAACGCTATCCGATTCCGGCCGGTGTTGACCTGAAGAACTACCCGAGCGTGGTCATCTGGTGCGAACGCTTTAGCGTGTTGATCTCCCCCGCCGACCTCGTCCCCGTACGCTGAATGGAAATCCTCAGCGGGTTTGCGAACGTTTCGCTTGCGCAGCTGGCCCTCGTTGCCGGTGTCGCTATGTTGGCTTCGGTCATCGGCGGCGTATCCGGTTATGGCACCGGTGCGCTGATGCCGCTCGTGCTGGTGCCATTGGTCGGTGCCGAGCCGGTCGTGCCGATCATCGCGATATCGGCGCTGTTCACGAATTCAACCCGTGTCTTTGCATTTCTGAAGTATGCTGACTGGCGCCGCGCGGCGATTGTGCTCGCGGCGTCGGTACCAACCTGTGTGCTCGGCGCGTGGGGTTATACGCGCCTTTCCAGCGCCGGCGCGGCGCTGGTGATCGGCGGCATGCTGATCGCCAGCGTGCCGCTGCGCCGGATGCTGCGCCATCACGGCTTCAAGGTTGGCGATGGGGGGCTTGGATTGGGTTCGGTGGGCTATGGCCTGGTGGTGGGCGGCACGGCTGGCTCGGGTGTGATTTTGCTCTCGCTGCTGATGGCAGCGGGCGTCGAGGGCGCCGGCGTCATCGCGACCGACGCGGCCATATCGATCATTATCAGTATTGTGAAGATTTCCGTCTTCGGGTTTGCCGGCGTGATCACCGCTCAGGTGATCGCGTTCGCGCTGTTGATCGGAGTCGTCGCTTTGCCGGGCGCCTTTCTTGCAAGGGCTTTTGTCCAGCGCATGCCGGTGCATGTGCACACGGCAATCCTCGACGCGGTGGTGCTGCTTGGCGGCGTATTTCTGGTTTATGGTGCGTTGCGCTGACGCGCTTCGACAAAGGTCACGGCCACTTTACGACCGGCGGCATCGAAGACAGGATCGATTCGACATTGCCGCCGGTGCGCAGCCCGAAAATCGTGCCGCGGTCGTAAAGCAGGTTGAATTCGACGTAGTGGCCGCGCCGGATCAACTGCTCCTCACGCTCGGCATCTGTCCACGGCTGCGCAAAGTTTTTCCGCACCAGGTTTGGATAGACGCGCAGGAAAGCGCGGCCGACATCCTGCGTGAAGGCGAAAGTTTCGTCCCAGTCTGTTTCCAGGTAGTCGTAGAAGATGCCGCCGATTCCGCGCGGCTCATTGCGGTGCTTGAGGAAGAAGTATTCGTCGCACCATTTCCGGTACTTGTCGTAAGGCGCGATCTCCGCATGCGAGTCGCATGCGGTCTTCATCGCGGCATGGAAAGCGATGCTGTCCGGATCGTTGTGAACGCGGCGCTTGTCCAGCACGGGCGTGAGATCGGCGCCTCCGCCGAACCACGCCTTGCTGGTCACGACGAATCGCGTGTTCATATGGACTGCCGGCACGTTCGGATTGTGCGGATGTGCGATCAGCGAAATGCCGGAGGCCCAGAAACGCGGATCCTTCTCGGCGCCCGGTATTTCCTTGCGGAATTCCGGCGGGAATTCGCCGTGCACGGTCGAGCAATGCACGCCGACTTTCTCGAAGATGCGGCCGTGCATCATCGCCATGACGCCGCCGCCGCCGGGCGCGCCACCATGATCGATGCGCTGCCAGGGGGTACGGACAAAGCGGCCAGCCCTGCGGTCGGCGAACGGGGCATTCGCCGGCAGCGTATCTTCCAGGCCCTCGAGCGCGGCACAGATATCGTCGCGCAGTGCCTCGAACCAGGCGCGCGCCTTGGCCTTGCGGGTATCGAGTGCGGAGTGATTCATTTTCTCTCGTTAGGACAATCCTATCACCGCGCAAAATCCTGCGTCTGCCGCAAGGCCTCTCCGGCCACCATTGCCGCCGCCACCGCAATATTGAGCGAGCGCATGCCGGACTGCATGGGAATGCGCAGGCGGACGTCGGCCCTCTCATGGACAGCTGCCGGAACGCCGGCACTCTCCCGGCCGAACAACAGCACCTGGTCTGCGGTGAACGCATGATCGAGATAAGAGCGCTCCGCCGCCGTGGTCAGAAGGACGAGCTGAAGCCGCTCGCGCCGCCGCCACTCATCGAAGGCCGCAAAGGAGCCGTGACGGGCAATACTGACGCTGTCGATATAGTCCATCCCGGCGCGGCGGAAGGCGCGATCGGTCACGGGAAATCCGCTCGGCTCTATAATGTGCGCCTCGATGCCCAGGCAGGCGCACAGCCGGAGAATCGTCCCGGTGTTCTGGGGGATATCCGGTTCGTAAAGCGCGATCCGCATTGTGGGCCCGGCATCCTCGTTGGCCGGCACGAAGCCGCTGTAGACAAATGATTTATGCGACTAATTTTCGCGGCGCGGGCGCGGATTGCGTGCATAATGTAACATTTAAAGCGCGCCCGGAACGCAAAACCGGTGTCCACTTTTGCTGGGCGCGCTTTTGCGGGCTTGCGCTCTTACGGCAAGGGTGCCAATAGAACCCCGCCGACGCGCTGCCCTGCCTTTTCCAGGGCTGCCGCAACCGGTCCGCCCCGCCGCCCTTCGGACTTCGGTCCCGGGTTCCAGCCTCGGGCGGGATGAACAAGCCACCGGAGGAGAGGGCTAAAGACGTGACGACCGTGTCTTCGGCGGAGCACACGCGCCGCGACTTTCTTTACATCGCCACGGGCGCCGTCGGCGCCGTGGGAGCTGCGGCGGTTCTCGTTCCGCTCATCGCGCAGATGAATCCGGACGCATCGACCATCGCGGCCGGTGCGCCGATCGACGTCGATCTCGCTCCGATCGCCGACGGACAGATCATCAAGGTATTCTGGCGCTCGAAGCCGATCTTCATCTTCCATCGCACGAAGAAGGAGGTTGAGGAGGCGGAGAAGGTCAATGTAGCGAGCCTGCCCGATCCGGAGCCGGACTCGGCGCGCGTGAAGCAGGGCCATGACCAGTGGCTCGTGGTCATCGGCATCTGCACGCATCTCGGCTGTATCCCGCTCGCGCATCAGGGCGAATATGGCGGCTGGTTCTGCCCGTGCCACGGCTCGGTCTACGACACCTCGGGACGTATCCGGAGCGGCCCGGCACCGAAAAATCTGGCGCTGCCGCCTTACAAATTTGTTTCCGACACCAAGATCCAGATCGGCTGAGCGAAATCGTATTCAAGGTTCAATCATGAGCGGACACTCGACCTACCAACCGCAGAACAAATTTCTGCAATGGTTCGAGAAACGGCTGCCACTCGGTGGCCTGATTCATTCTTCGTTCGTTGCGTACCCGACGCCACGCAACCTTAACTACCTGTGGACCTTCGGCGGCATTCTCGCATTCATGCTGGGTGTGCAAATCGTCACCGGCGTTGTGCTGGCGATGCATTACACGCCGCATGTCGACTTCGCCTTCAAGTCGGTCGAAGGCATCATGCGCGACGTTAATTACGGGTGGCTGTTGCGCTATCTGCATGCGAACGGCGCCTCGATGTTCTTCCTCGCGGTCTACATTCATATGTTCCGCGGCATCTATTACGGGTCATATAAAGAGCCGCGCGAAGTGCTCTGGATCCTCGGCGTGATCATTTATTTCCTCATGATGGCGACCGGATTCATGGGTTACGTGCTGGTCTGGGGCCAGATGAGCTTCTGGGCAGCGACCGTCATCACCAACCTGTTCTCCGCGATCCCGGGCGTAGGCGATGCGATCGTCACGTGGCTCTGGGGCGGCTATGCCGTCGGCAATCCGACGCTGAACCGTTTCTATTCACTGCACTACCTATTGCCGTTCGTGATCGCGGGCGTGGTTGTGCTGCACGTTTGGGCGTTGCACGTCGCGGGACAGAACAATCCGACCGGCATTGAGCCAAAGTCGGACAAGGACACCGTCGCGTTCACGCCTTACGCGACAGTCAAAGACAGCTTCTTCATGGTCGTCTTTTGCATCGTCTACGCATGGTTCGTCTTCTACATCCCGAATTTCCTCGGTCACGCCGATAACTACATCCCGGCTAATCCGGCCGTGACGCCGACCCACATCGTACCGGAATGGTATTACCTTCCGTTCTACGCCATCCTGCGCGCCATTCCCGACAAGCTCCTGGGAGTAATTGCACTGGGGGCCTCGATACTGATCCTCGCCTTCTTGCCCTGGCTCGACACCTCCAAGGTGCGCTCGGCGCGCTACCGGCCGCTGTTCAAGCAGTTCTTCTGGCTTTTCGTGATCGTATGTATCGGCCTGGGTTGGCTCGGGGCCAAGCCGCCGGAGGGCATCTACGTCATCCTGGCGCGCATATTCACGGTCTACTACTTCGCCTTCTTCCTGATCGTCATGCCGCTGCTCGGCATCTTTGAAAAAACCAAGCCACTGCCGAATTCGATTTCGGAGTCGGTCCTGGGCGTCAAAGCGTGAGCGGGGGCAGGGCAATGAGAATAATGAAAAGCACCGTTTTTGCCTTTGTCTTGGCGGGCGCGGTTGCCACGCTGGTTCTGCCTGCGTCAGCCGAAGAGCAGGTCCCTCCGCCGAAGTTGAAATGGTCGTTCTCGGGTCCATTCGGGACCTATGACCAGGGACAACTTCAGCGTGGCTTCAAGGTCTTCAAGGAAGTCTGTGCGGTCTGCCATTCGATGTCGATGGTCGCGTTCCGCAACCTCGCCGAGCCGGGCGGACCTGGCTTCAGCGAAGCACAGGCGGCTGCGGTGGCGGCCGAGGCCAAGATCCAGGACCTCGACGATAAAGGCGCACCAACCGAACGCCCCGGCCGGCTGGCTGACTATTTCCCGTCGCCGTTCCCGAATGAATTGGCGGCAAAGGCGGTGCACGGCGTAGCGCCTCCCGACATGTCGACGCTTGCCAAGGGACGCACCTATGAGCGCGGCTTTCCGTGGTTTGTGTTCGATATGTTCACGCAATACCAGGAGCAGGGTCCTGACTACATTGCCGCGCTCATGATGGGCTACGAAAAGCCGCCGCAGGGCTTCCAGTTGCCGGAGAACGGCCACTACAACAAATACTTCCCCGGCCACAACATCGCCATGCCGCAGCCGATGCAGGACGGTCAGGTGACCTATGACGACGGTGCGCCGCAGACCGTCGATCAGTATTCGAAGGACGTCTCGGCATTTCTGATGTGGGCAGCCGAGCCGCACCTCGTGCAGCGCAAGCGCATCGGTTTGCAGGTGATGATCTTCCTGATCGTGCTCGCTGGCCTGATGTACTTCACCAAGAAGAAAGTCTGGCACGACGCTTAAGCGCGGGCGCGCACCGAAGAAAGCCACGAGTTGAAGCTGCCGAACAGTCAGGTCCTGCAGAATGGAAAGCGCTCCATTCCGCGCAGGCCGTTAAGCACGTCACACTTGCTCTCGGGGCCGGCACGCAAGAGAAGCGCGTGCTTGATAGGCTCCGCCTGGCTGAACGCGATATGCAAGGCGATCAAGGCGGCGCCAATCGGATAGGTCCACCGATGGTTTTGCAGATCTGTCAATTTCGCAAGCAAAACAGCTCCGGCGATGACGATGAGCGGATCGGTATAGTTGAAATAGTCCTGTTTCAGCGCGCGGGCAGCCTGCAAGGTATCGACAACAAGAACGGCGCAGATCAGGAACGACGCCTGTAACGCCACCTTGTATTCGCGCCGCCGGAACGCGATGGCAATTCCCGCAATGATCACCCACTCAAGGAAAATTTCCGGACGCGGCGAAGTTTGAAGAAAAAACGTGTGGTGGACGAGCAA
>DASSYU010000294.1:0-2118 GCA_035703125.1 Pseudolabrys sp.
CCCGGTGCAGACGGCCGCGAACATGTCGAGCACCACGAAATCGGCAATCGCGCTTGCCGCTTTCTCGCCGACCGAGCCGAGGCCGCCCGCCGTCAACGTGCGCTTGGCGACATCGCGGAACGGCGTTGTCTTCTTGTCGGCAGTCCAGACCGGATTCGCATCGTAGGCATTGAGGCAATGCGTGAGATAGCCTCTGGATGCGATCAGCCATTTGTTGAACTGATCGGCATCCAGCATGTAGGCCATCAGCGCCTTGCAGGCCTGCGGATATTTTGTGTAGCTCATCGCCAACATCGGGAATAGCAGATGGAATTCAGTCGGCTTGCCGACCGGACCCACCGGCCACAGGGCGTGATCCATGTCCTCGGCGATCTGCTTCTTGCTCGCATCGTTCTGCGCGGCGACATAGATAGAGATACCGTTGTTGGTCCAGTGGATTTCGCCGCCGAGAAACGCCTTGTTATTGAAGGCGTCATTCCACGACGCGGTGCCCGGAATAAAATTTTCAGAAAGCGTCTTGGCGTAGTTGAGCGCCTTTTCGGTTTCCGGAGAACTGATGATCACCTTGTCGTTCTTGTCGACAACGTTGCCGCCGAAGGCCCACAGGCACCAATGGACCCATGTGTTGCCATCACCGGAAGCGTGGCCGAGTGCCATGCCGCCGGGCGTACCTTGCGCCTTCATCGCTTTGGCATAGGCCAGTAACTCGTCGGTTGTGGTCGGAAATTTCGAGAAACCTGCCTTTTTTGACGCTTCCACCCGGAAGTTGAGCAGATTGCCGCCATAGCAAACGGGGATCGCAATCCATTTGTTGCCGGTGCCCTTGCCGTAGGTCACCGCCGTGGGCACCCAGCCGCCATACTTCTTGCCGAGATAGTCAGCGACGTCGGTGACGTCGAGGCATTTCTGCGGAAACAGGTGCGGCAGTGAATAAAGACCCCAGAACAAGTCCGGACCCGCGCCGGTGTTGGCAGCGACCGAGGCTTTTGGTTGGACGTCTTCGAAGGACTCACGCGCGATCGTGATCTTGACGCCGGTGGCCTTGGTGAAGGAATCCATCAGCGCGACGAACGCGTCGTCTTCCGATTGCACGAAATATTTCCAGCGCAAAACTGAAAGCTGAGCGCCTTTCTCCGGCTTCCATGGCGCGGACTGTGCCCATGCCTTGGCCCATTCAAGCAATGCCGGGCCGGTCAATGCGCCGGCCGCAGCCGCCGCCGTCCCGCCTTTAACGAGCGTGCGGCGTGTAAAATAAGTCATGTTCTGCCTCCCTTTCGTTCCTCAGTTTTCGAGGCGCTTACCCGTCGCCTCGTCGAATAGATGAATGAGCCTCGGGTCTGGCTTAAGCCGGATCTTGTCGCCCGGCTTGAATTGATGCCGCTCGCGGAAGACGGCGATGATCTCGGTCTCGCCTACTTTGGCGACGACCTGCAGTTCCGATCCGGTCGGTTCGACGACCTGGATCACGGCCTCGGTGCCGTCGTCGGATAAAGAGAAATGCTCAGGGCGGACGCCATAAATGGCAGGGCGTCCATCGCTGCCGGACGGCGCATTGTTAAGCGCGAATGTAATCCCCGCCGGCGCCTCGAATGCCGCTGCTCCGTTCAGGCTGATCCGGCCTTTAAGCATGTTCATGGCCGGCGAGCCGATGAAGCCGGCAACGAACAGATTGTCAGGGCGGTCGTAGAGATCGAGCGGCGCCCCGATCTGCTCGACCCGGCCGTCGTGCATCACGACGATCTTGTCGGCCATGGTCATTGCTTCGATCTGGTCGTGCGTGACGTAAATCGTCGTTGTCTTCAACCGCTGATGCAGTTCCTTGATTTCCGTGCGCATCTGCACGCGCAGCTTGGCGTCGAGATTGGACAGCGGCTCGTCGAAGAGAAAGACCTGCGGATCACGGACAATGGCGCGCCCCATGGCGACACGTTGACGTTGTCCACCCGACAGCTGGCGCGGGAAACGTTGCAGCAATTGCGAGAGGCCGAGGATCGCGGCAGCCCGGTTCACGCGCTCGTCGATCTCGCTTTTCGGCGCGCCGCGCAGCTTCATGGAGAACGCCATGTTGTCGGCAACGGTCATGTGCGGATAGAGCGCGTAATTCTGGAACACCATCGC
>DASSYU010000307.1:0-22697 GCA_035703125.1 Pseudolabrys sp.
CTTCGCTGAGTAGATGAAGTTCCAAGGTGAACCGAAATGTTGGAGGATTGCCGCATTCACCCCTTTTAATTTGAAGACGACGGTCAATGGGTCGGGGGTCTCGATCGAAGTGATATCAGCGAATGTCGCCTTGCGCGTGGACACCACGCCTTGCGGCGGATTGCGCAGCCGGTCGTAGGTCGCCTTTACATCCGCCGATGTGCATGGCGTTCCGTCGTGAAACTTTACATTCGGATGTAGTTTGAACGTGTAGCTGAGCTTGTCCGGCGATACCGTGTAGGATTGTGCGAGGTCACCAGTAACGTTCGGGTACTTATCAAGGTCGAACTTGAGCAGTGTCGAGTAGAAGGGCGCCGAGAATTGGATGGTGGCGTAGGTGTCGCTGCCATGGCCGTCGTAATGCGGCGTTTCAGCGCTAAGCGCATAGGTAAGCGTGCCGCCCTTTTTCGGGGACTGGGCTTCGGCCCGCATGGTTTCCAGGCTGAATCCGCCTACGCCCAGCGCGAGCGCGCCGGCCATTTGTTTAAGTGTCGTGCGTCTGGTTCCCATTATATCCTCCCCTTGATGTCGTTTCGTTTATTATAGAGTGTCAGACTTTGATGCAGGCCGCGAAATGTCCAGGCCGCTTCTCCTCAAGTTTCGGAATGACCTCACGGCATTCCTGGCTGGCCAGCGGGCAGCGCGTATTAAAGACACATCCGGTCGGCGGCGCCAGATGGCTGGGCAGCTCCCCCTTGATCAGGCGCGGTTCGCGCTCTTTTTCGATGTTTGGATCCGGGACAGGGGCTGCGTCCAACAATACCTTGGTATAGGGATGCAGGGCCTCCCCATAGATTACATCGCGGTCCGCGACCTCCATGATCCGGCCGAAATACATGACGACCACGCGAGCCGAGATATGGCGGACCACCGCAAGGTCATGGGCGATGAAGAGATAGGCAAGCCTGAATTTGCGCTGCAGGTCCTCTAACAGGTTTATGATCTGGCCCTGGATCGATACGTCGAGTGCCGATACCGCCTCGTCGCACACGACGAACGATGGCTCCATCGCCAACGCGCGCGCGATGCCGACACGCTGGCGCTGACCGCCGGAAAGCTGGTGCGGGTAGCGCTCCGCCATTTCGCGGCGCAGGCCGACATTCTCCAATAGCTCGGCCACGCGCGCCGCGCCCTGCTTGCGGCCGTCGACGATTTTGTAGACGTGTAGCGGCTCGCCGATGATCTGGCCGACGGTCATTCGCGGATTGAGCGAACTATACGGGTCCTGGAAGATAACCTGTACCTTGCGGCGCATTGCCTTCAGTTGTGCCGGCGAGGCGGTCGACAGGTTGACACCTTCGAAATGGATTTCGCCGGCGGTTGGCTCCTCCAGCCGCAGGATCAGCCGGCCGACGGTGGTCTTGCCGCAGCCGGACTCACCGACCAGCCCGAGCGTCTCGCCCGGATAGATGTCGAACGAGACGTCCTGCACCGCGCGCACGGTCCCGCCCGAGCCCCGCAGGCCGCCCGACACCTCGAAGAACTTGGTAAGGTTGCGCACCGACAGCACCGGAGCCTCGGTATTGGCGGCGAAGTTCAGGCCGGCGCCGCCGGCGGCAGCCCAAGTGACCTTGCCTTCGGCGATCTCTGCATGCCGGTGGCAGCGCGAGAGACTGCCGGTGTCGGTCGGAAATAGCGGCGGCTCCTGGTCGCAAACTTCGATGCGAAATGGGCAGCGCGGCGCGAAACGGCAGCCGGTCAAACCATGCACCAGATTTGGCGGCAGGCCTTCGATGGTTTCCAGCTTGCTGCCGCGCGGACGGTCGAGCCGCGGCACCGAGCGCAGCAGGCCCAAGCTGTATGGATGACGCGGGCGGTGAAACACCGCATCGGCCGCGCCCTGTTCGACGACGCGTGCGGCATACATGACGATGACACGGTCGGCATAGCGCGCGACCACGCCGAGATTGTGGGTGATGATGATGAGGGCGATGTTGAGTTTGCGCGACAGATTCTTCATCAGCTCGAGAATCTGAGCTTGGATGGTGACGTCGAGCGCGGTGGTGGGCTCGTCCGCGATGATGAGCTTGGGATTACACGCGAGCCCGATCGCGATCATCACGCGCTGGCGCATGCCGCCGGAGAACTGATGGGGGTACTGATCGAGCCGGCGCTCCGGGTCGGTGATGCCGACGAGCGTCAAGAGTTCGATCGCCCGCGCCTGCGCTTCTTCGTCGGTCATTTTGAGGTGGATCTGCAGCGGCTCCTTGATCTGTAGCCCGATCGTCAGGATCGGGTTGAGCGAGGTCATTGGCTCCTGGAAGATCATTGAGATGTCGCGGCCGCGAATCTCGCGCATTTGCTCGTCATCGAGGTCGAGCAATGAGCGGCCGTCGAATACGATCCGGCCTTTCGGGATTTTCGCAGTCAGGCGCGGCAATAGCCGCATGATCGAGAGCGCGGTGACTGACTTGCCGGAGCCGGATTCGCCAACGATAGCGACCACTTCGCCCCGGTTTACCGTGAAACTAACCCCTTCGACCGCGCGAACGATGCCACGCGTGGTGGTGAACTGGGTATGGAGGTCGTCAACTGCCAACAGCGGGGCAGCCGCCTCCGGACGGGTGTTCGATCGACCACGCAAGTTTTCGCCAGCGTCAACGATACTCAAAACTTGCCCCTCCGCTCAGGCGCCACGCGGCACCTGCTATCCCCCCTGTTTACAATGCGGGCACGCGGGGAAACGCGCAAGCACCCGTTCGCGACTTCACAAATGCTGCGCTGCGGAGTGTTCGCTGCGCACGCATGCGCGGGCGGAATACAAATTCTCGCGGCAAGAGACAAGAACTACGCTATGGCGCAATGCCGCAGTGGCGGCTATTCTTGAGCTGGGTGCTACACCGAGTCATATGGGTTCCGGGCAATAACAGAATGCGGCGGTCAACTGCCGCAAAATGCCCAGCCTTTCGGAGGAGCACTCATGAGAACATTTTCGACCAGTTTCATCGCGGCAGCAGCGGCGGCCGTGTGGCTGGCCGTTTTCCAGCGCGTTTGCGCCGCGCTCCCTCCAGAATTTCATGACAAGTTAGAAAAGCTGGGCCCATGGACGCTTACATTCGGGCTGTAACCTTCCTGTCACGCGTGGCCGGCGTGTTCGCGGCCCTCCTCATTGCGCTCGCCGTGCTGGTCATCTGCGACATCGTCGTCGAGCGCTACATTCTGAATTGGACGACGATCTGGCAGATCGACGTGGTGACCTACTGCATCGTCGGCGCGGCATTCGTCGGCAGTTCCTACGTGCTGATGACACGCGGTCATGTGAACGTTGATATTCTGCCGCTGCATGTCAAACCGCGTGCGCGTTTTTGGCTGGCATTATCGACGATGTTGCTGGCCATTGCCTTTTGCGTGGTTATTTTTGTTCTCTGCACGGCGTATTGGTACGAGGCCTATTCCAATCGCTGGCTTTCGAACACGGTTTGGCGCGCCCGGCTGTGGATTCCCTACCTGTCGATGCCGATCGGGCTCGGCCTTCTCATTTTGCAATACGTCGCCGAGCTGATTTGCCTGTTGACCGGCCGCACTCCGCCATTCGGCATCAAGGACACGCAGGATGCCGAAGATGTCGCGCGGGAGCAGGCGCGTGAAGCGGTTGGAGACATGTGATGTCGCCGACCACCCAGGGAATGATCGTTTTCGTCGTCACGCTGCTCATGCTCGTGTCCGGAATTCCGGTCGCGTTCGGGCTCGGTGCGATCGCCATCATATTTCTCGTGCTGTTCCAGGGCTTCGATGCCCTGCATGTGGTCGCCGAGACCTTCTGGTCCGGCCTCGATGAATTCACGCTCGTCGCCATCCCGATGTTCGTGATGATGGGCGCCGCGATCGGGTCGTTGCCGGTGGGCAAGGATCTTTATGGAGTGCTCGACCGCTGGCTATACCGTCTGCCCGGCGGCCTCGTGATATCGAATATCGGCGCTTGCGCAATTTTCACGGCTATGACCGGCTCATCCCCCGCCTGCTGCGCGGCCATCGGCAAGATGGGCATTCCTGAAATGCGCCGCCGCGGCTATCCGGACGATGTCGCCACCGGATCGATCTGCGCGGGCGGCACGCTCGGCATTCTCATTCCGCCGTCGATCACGTTCATCTTGTACGGAATTGCCACGGAAACGTCGATCGGGCGGCTGTTCGTCGCCGGCGTCGTGCCGGGTCTGATGTTGACCGGCCTATTTATGTTGTGGACGATTTTTATCATCTGGAAGCGCGGGGTCCGCTCGCACGCCATCGACTTCCGCTATTCCTGGAAGGAAAAATTCCACTCGATCCCCAATATCGCGCCATTCATCATCATCATTCTGGGCGTGATGTATGCGCTGTATGGCGGCGTGGCGACGCCTTCGGAAGCGGCCGGCGTCGGCGCTGCGCTCTGCCTCTTTATGGCGGTTCTGATCTACCGGCTTTGGAAATCCGAGCAGATCTGGCTGATCCTGCGCGACACCATGCGCGAGTCGGTGATGATCCTGACCATCATCGCGACCGCCGTTTTGTTCGGCTACATGCTTACATCACTCTATCTCACCCAGACGTTGGCGCAGGCGATCGCCGACATGCACGCCAACAGATGGATGCTGATGTTCCTGATCAATATCTTTCTGCTGGTCTGCGGATTCTTCATTCCGCCCGTGGCCATTATTCTGATGACCAGCCCGATTCTGCTGCCCATTATCACGGCGGCAGGGTTCGACCCGGTCTGGTTCGGGGTGATCCTGACAATCAACATCGGGATCGGCCTCCATACGCCGGTCGGACTTAATATTTACATCGCTAACGCCATCGCGCCGGATGTGCCGCTCGCCAAGGTCATGTGGGGCACTTTGCCCTATGTCATATGCATGATGCTGGCGATCGTCATCTTGTGCTTCTTTCCCGAAATTGCCACATGGTTGCCCGATTATCTGATGGGCAAAGCCGTAGGGCCTAGATGAACACCTCGTTTTTCGGGGAACTGCTGCAGGCGATTTCCGAGCGCGGCCGCGCGCTGCTTGCTCGTGACCGGCGTGGCGATGCGTCGGCGCGGTCCGAAAACCTCGTCGAGCTGTGCGAGCATCTTTTGTCTGGCCGGGGGGAAGCTTCCGGCGTCGCGCTCGCCCGCGAAATTCTCACCCATTACGGCACACTCACGATTGGGCCGCGGATCGCTTTCTTCGAGGCATTGGCGCAGCGCTTCGGTATCGACAGGGCGCGGATGGATCAGGCCATCGATGCGTGGCGGGCGTCGCCGTCGGACGCGGCCGCCGCCGAGGTGCATGCCGCCTCCGAGCCGCGCCGGCAGGAGCTCTTCCGCAGGCTCAATCTCGCGCCCGGAGGTACGGCCGCGCTGGTCCGCATGCGCGAGCAGCTGATGGATTCGCTCGATCATCGCGACGACCTGCGTGCCGTCGACGACGATTTCGTGCATTTGTTCTCGTCCTGGTTCAATCGCGGATTTCTCGTGCTGCGGCGGATCGACTGGTCGACGCCGGCGATCGTGCTCGAAAAAATTATCCGCTACGAAGCCGTGCACGAGATTCGCGGTTGGGATGATCTGCGGCGACGTATCGATCCGTCGGATCGCCATTGCTATGCATTCTTTCATCCAGCGCTAGTGGATGAACCGCTGATTTTCGTTGAAGTGGCGCTCGAGCGCGAAATCCCCGGCGCCATCGCGCCTATCCTCGCCAGCGGCCGCCAGCAGTTCGTCGAACCGGACAAGGCTCGTATTGCGGTATTCTATTCCATTTCAAATTGTCAGCGCGGACTATCGGGAGTCTCTTTTGGCAATTTTCTGATCAAGCAGGTCGTGGAAGAAATCTGCCGCGAGCTGCCGAAGCTTACGACGTTCGTGACATTGTCACCAGTCCCGGGTTTTGCGCAGTGGCTCGACCGAGAATTGAAAGCCGAAAATTCTTCGGCGATCAGCGCGAACGACCGCATTGTCCTCGAGCTGTTGGGACGGCCGCATTGGTGGACCGATCCGGAGATTTTCAGCCAGCTAGAAGACCCGCTGATGCGTGCCGCCGCCTGGTATTTTGTGCGAGCACGCAACGCACGGGGCGGACTTGTTGATCCGGTGGCACGTTTCCATCTCGGCAACGGCGCGCGGCTTGAGCGCATCAACTGGCTCTCGGATACCTCGGAGCGTGCAATCGCGCAGGGGTATGGGGTGATGGTGAACTATCTCTACGATCTCGACGACATCGAGAAGAACCACGAAGCCTATGCGGAAGGCCCGACCGTGGTCGCGTCCGGCGCTGTCCAGCGTCTGCTGCGGCCGCCGCTCGAGCTCGTGCCGATCGCTGGTTAGGATTTCCCGTAAACCGGGACGATGGCACCGCGGGTAACGCGGTTGCCCGGCGACGCCAGGAACACAATCGTCGCCGCGACTTCTTCCACTTTCGGCCATTCGGTGTGGTCGGCCTTCGGCATAGCCTTGCGGTTGGCCGCGGTGTCCATGATCGAAGGCGCGACGGCGTTCACCAGAACTCCCTCCTTCGCAACTTCCTCGGCAAGCGCCATCGTGAGCGCCGCCACTCCCGCCTTGGCGACGGTATAAGCGGTCATGCCGGCACCGCTCCGCGGCTCCAGCGCCGGACGCGCCGCCACATTGACGACGCGCCCGCCGCCGGCCGGCACCATCGCCTTCACCGCGGCACGGCAGCACAGAAAGCAGGAGGTGAGGTTGCTGTCGATCTGCGCCATCAGCGCGGTCTTGTCGATGTCGGTGATCTTGGCCGCGGCGAAACCACCCGCAATGTGAATCGAGGCCCAAAGAGATTTGACGCCTGCATAGACCTTTGCCACCTCGGCTTCCTCGGATAGATCGGAAACCTTGATCAATGTCGCTTGCGGCTGGCCGCGGTAGGGAAATCGCTCGGCTTCCTCATCAAGAACGTAGGGCACTGTACAGTTTGCGCCGGCGCCGGTCAGCGTACCGACGACAGAAGTGCCAAGCGCACCGGTGCCGCCGGTAACGACCACATGCTTTCCGGAAAAATCCATTCTGAATGTCCGAACTTTGCTCAGCCGCGACCGCGCTTCACGCGAGTCGGCAGAACCTGAAATTCGATCCAGTTCGCCACCTCGCCGACGCGCAGCTTCTTGTCGAGCACATTCTTGCTGATGCCGTGCCGCCAGGCCAGCCGCTTGCAGCCGGGATCAAGATCCAGCGCGTCGAGATCTTGCGCAAAAGTTTCGATGTCCGGCTCGTCCGCGAAGAACCCTTCCTCGATCAATCGCACGCCGATGCGCCGGACGATGGCGGCAATCTCGCGCAACGGATATTCGGGGTGATATTGGACCGCCCAGGCGATGGAGCCGTTGGTGCGGATTTCGGCGCTTTGCACTTCGGAAACCGCATTGGTGGCAAGAATGGTCGTGCCTGGCGCAAGGGCTTCCACTTCGTCGAGATGCACCGTCGGCGCATTGAAGACGTCGAGCTTGCCGACATACATGGGATGCTTGCGGCCAGCCTCGGTGAGCCTGATGCCGCGGCCGAAACCGATTTCACGGCCTTTCGGGTTCTTGCGCACGCTGCCGCCGGCGGCCGCGGTGATGATCTGGATGCCCCAGCACGATCCGAAAATTGGTGTCCCGGTTTTGAGTGCCGCGCGCACCAGTTCGATTTGCCGCATCACCTCGGGGCCGGCTTTGTAGACATGCAGGCTGGAGCCGGTGATCGCTATTCCGTCATAGCCTTCCAGCGAGGCACCTTCGGGCAACAAGGCTGCGGGGTCGCCGGGATAGCAGATATCTACCACGGCACCGGGCAACAGCTCGCGTAGCAGATCGGAATAGCCTTTGCTCGCCGGAATCCCGCCGGCTGCGACGTGCTCGGCCATTGTCTGCGGGGAATTTCCTTCAACGACGAGCAGGCGGGGCGAGGGCATCGGTTCCCGTTTCAGGTTCGCTGACCGCCGCCCCCAGCGTACACCATGAGCGACGCATCCATTGATATGGCGGCGCGGCCGCCTTTTTGCAATCGCGGCGGAATTTATGACGCAAATTCGCCGTTAATGCATTCCTGTTCTTGAGTGTGCGGCGCAAGCCGCCCATCCTGCATCAGAAAAGCGAATCAGCACGCAATGGCCGACTTCGACCTCGCCATCATCGGTGGCGGCATCAACGGCGCAGGCCTCGCCAGGGACGCCGCCGGCCGCGGCATCCGTGTGCTGCTTGTCGAGATGAACGATCTCGGATCCGGGACGTCGTCAGCCTCCAGCAAGATGATCCATGGCGGGTTGCGTTACCTGGAGCATGGCGCCTTCCGTCTCGTCCGCGAGGCGTTAAGCGAGCGCGAGGTGCTGTTACGGATGGCGCCCCATCTGGTGCGGCCAATGCGTTTCATGCTGCCGCCGCTGCCAGGCTTGCGCTCGGCTCTGCTGCTGCGCTTCGGGCTTTTTCTGTACGACGTGCTCGGCGCGCGCAAATTGCTGCCCGCCTCCCGTACGGCCGATCTGACGCACCACCAGGCCGGTCATCCGCTCAAGCGGGAATTCCGCTACGGGTTCGAATATTCCGACTGCTCGGTCGACGATTCCCGTCTGGTCGTGCTCAACGCGGTTGACGCCGCCGAACGGGGTGCCGTCATCCGGACGCGCACGCGCTGCACCCGTGCCGAGCGGCGGGAAGAATGGGAACTGGTGCTCAACGACCACGGCCGTCGCAGCGTTGCGACCGCGCGCGTGCTGGTCAATGCCGCGGGTCCCTGGATCGGAGGAGTGGCGGACACCATCATCCGGCAGCCGCTGGCGCGCGGCGTTCGGCTGATCAAGGGCAGCCACATTGTCGTGCGCCGTCAATTCCAGAACGATTACGGCTACATTCTGGAAGCGCCGGACCGGCGCGTGGTGTTTGTCCTGCCATTTGCAGATGATTTCAGCCTGATCGGCACGACCGACGAGAATTTTGTGGGAGATCTCAGCGCTCCCACACCGACACCGCATGAAATCAGTTACCTGTGCGACGTCGTCAATCGCTATTTCCGCAACGTCGTCACGCCCGATGAGGTGGTCCGGTCTTTTTCAGGCGTGCGGGCTCTCTACGACGACGGCTCCAACAAGCCGGAAGACGTTACCCGCGATTACGAGCTCGTTCTCGATAGTCGTGACGGCAAGGCGCCACTGCTCACGGTCTATGGCGGCAAGATCACGACTTACCGCAGACTGGCGGAGGCCGCGCTGGCGCGACTCGGGCGCTATTTCGGCGCGTCGCGGCGCTGGACCGCGCAATCCACGCTTCCTGGCGGAGAATTTCCGCCCGGTGCGTTTGATTCACAGACAGACGAAGCGATGCAGCGGTGGCCATTTCTGTCCAGGTTGCACGCACGCCGGATGTTGCACGCCTACGGGCTGCGCATGGAAAGAATTCTCAAAGACGTGCGCAGCATGGACGAATTGGGACAATGCGTTGCCGGCGACCTGACCGAAGCGGAAGTGCGCTATCTCGTCGAAAATGAATGGGCGCAGACCGCTGACGATGTATTGTGGCGGCGAAGCAAGACCGGCCTGCTGGCGTCCAAAGAGCAGGTGGCCGCACTTGAACGGCTGATGACGTCGATGAAATCGAATTTCCCTCAATAATCGCTGGAGATTTCAGTTGCCGTCGGCACTCATCGCGATAGATCAGGGCACGACTTCCACCCGCGCAATTGTCGTCGACGCAGAGCTGCGTCCGCTCGCCACAGCGCAGCAGGAATTGCGCCAGATCTATCCGGCGCCCGGCGAGGTCGAACATGATCCCGAGGAGATCTGGTCGGCGGTCGTGACCACCGTTCGCGCGGCGATGACGGAGGCTCGTATCGGCGCAAAGGACGTTGCCGGCATCGGCATCACCAATCAGCGTGAAACCGTGGTGATTTGGGACCGGCAAAACGGGCGGCCGATCCACAATGCAATCGTCTGGCAGGATCGCCGCACCGCCGACTATTGCGAGTCGTTGCGACGCAACGGGCACGAGCCGGACATCGCCCGCAAAACCGGGCTGCTCATCGATCCGTATTTTTCCGCCTCCAAGATCGCCTGGCTGCTTGATCGCATCGAAGGCGCTCGCGCAGCGGCGGAGGCCGGCAAGCTCGCTTTCGGCACTATCGACACCTTCCTGCTCTGGCGGCTCACAGGCGGCAAGGCGCATCTGACGGACGCGACCAATGCGGCGCGCACGCTGCTGTTCGATATCGGGAAGGGAACCTGGGACGACAACCTCTGCCGTCTTTTCACGGTGCCCACCGCGTTGCTCCCGGGGGTGCGCGATTGCGCGGGCATCTTTGGCGAAACGGACGCAGGCCTGTTCGGCGGCCCGATCCACATCCGTGGCGTTGCCGGAGACCAGCAGGCGGCCACGATCGGGCAGGGGTGTTTCGAGCCGGGCATGGTCAAATCGACCTATGGCACCGGTTGTTTTGCGCTGCTCAATACCGGGCCTGAGCGCCTGGCGTCGCGTAACCGCCTGCTCACGACCATCGCCTATCAGCTCGAAGGCAAGCGCACTTACGCGCTTGAAGGCGCTATCTTTGTCGCCGGTGCCGCCGTGCAATGGTTGCGCGATGCGCTGAAAATCATCGCCTCGGCCCCGGAGGTTGGCCCGCTGGCGCAGCGGGCCGATCCGGCGGAGCAGGTCTATCTGGTGCCAGCCTTTGTCGGCCTGGGGGCGCCCTATTGGGACGCGCAGGCGCGCGGAGCAATTTACGGCCTGACGCGCAATTCCGGTGGCGCGGAGTTGGCAAAGGCCGCTCTCGAATCCGTCGGCTACCAGACCCGCGATCTTCTGGACGCAATGCGCGCCGACTGGCCTGCGTCGCGGACTGCCAAGACCGTGCTGCGCGTCGACGGCGGGATGACCGCGAGCGATCCGTGCATGCAGTTCCTCTCTGACATCCTCGCATGCCCGGTCGATCGGCCGACGGTGCTGGAAACGACGGCCATAGGTGCCGCATATCTCGCCGGCCGCGCCGCCGGAATTTGCCCCGACCTTGCCGGATTCGCAAAGCAGTGGCGGCTCGACCGTCGCTTCGAGCCGCGCATGGATGCGAGCGAGCGCGAGCGAAAGTATGCGGGCTGGAAGCAGGCGGTGCGGCGAACCTTGACCGCGTCATCGGGTTGACCTGCCTGCGCGCGCCGCTAGCGTGTGCGCCGCAAACGGGGAATCGATGGCAACGGGCGGCGCAGACCAGAGCACAGGCGGAGGAGCACCACTGATCCGCTTCGAGGCGGTCAGCAAGCGCTTCGGCGCCGTCGCCGCGGTCGAAACGCTCACTTTGGATATTGCGCAAGGCGAATTCTTCGCGCTGCTCGGCCCGTCCGGCTGCGGCAAGACAACGTTGCTGCGCATGCTCGCCGGGCTCGAGACGCCGAGCGAAGGCCGAATTTTTCTTGGTGGAGAAGACATCGTGCCGGTGCCGTCGCATCGGCGGCCCGTGAACATGATGTTCCAGAGCTATGCGTTGTTTCCGCACCTCACCGTCGAAGGCAATATCGCCTTCGGATTGCGCCAGGAAAATGCGGGACGTGAGGAAATCGCCGCGCGCGTCGCCGAGATGCTCGACCTCACCCGGCTGCAGGGCTTCGGCGGGCGCAAGATTCACCAGCTGTCGGGTGGCCAGCGCCAGCGCGTGGCGCTTGCCCGCTCCCTGATCAAGCGGCCGCGCGTGCTGCTGCTCGACGAGCCGCTTGCCGCGCTCGACAAGAAGCTGCGTGCCGAGACGCAGTTCGAGCTGATGGAGCTGCAGCGCAAGCTCGGCACGACCTTTGTCATCGTTACCCATGACCAGGAAGAGGCGATGATCGTCGCCGACCGCATCGCGGTGATGAATCAGGGCCGCCTGATGCAGGTGGCGACGCCCACCGAAATCTACGAGCAGCCCAATTCGCGATGGGTCGCCGATTTCATCGGCGAAGTGACGATCATCGAGGGACGGACGAGCGTGCCCGGCTTGGTCGACAGCGCGTTGGGGCCGCTCACGGTTGCCGACCACGCGACAGGCGCCGGCAAAACGCTGTGGCTGGCGCTGCGCCCGGAAAAAATCAGCATGAGTGGGCACCGGCCGGCGGGCGAGAAGAACGCCGTGGCCGGCACCATTTTCGAGATCGGCTATCGCGGGGAGACGTCGGCCTACAAGGTCCGTCTCCCCGACGGTTCGCTGATGAAAGTCTCAATCGCAAACGTCAACGCACACGGCCGCGCGCCGTACGCCGAAGGCGATGCCGTCTGGCTGTCGTGGCCGCCCGACGCCGGCATTGTTCTGACGGGTTAGCCATGCGGGACAAACGGAATCCGCGAGACTGGGGCAGGCGGATGGTCGTCCTGCTGCCCTACCTTTGGCTGGCGATCTTCTTCCTGGCGCCATTTGTCATCGTGCTCAAGATCAGCCTGTCGCAGTCGGTGCTGGCGCAGCCGCCCTATACGCCGGTGCTTGATCTCACCGCAGGCTGGCAGGGACTGAAGCAATTTGCAGCGCAACTCTCGCTGGACTCGTTCGGGTTGCTCGCGTCCGATTCCCTTTACCTGCTGTCCTACGCCAAAAGCCTGCAGGTAGCGGCGATCTCGACCGCGCTGCTCTTCGCGCTCGGCTACCCGATCGCCTATGGAATGGCCCGCGCACCGAAAGCCTGGCAGCCCATGCTGGTCATGGCGGTCGTGCTGCCGTTCTGGACGTCGTTCCTGATCCGCATCTATGCGTGGATCAATATTCTGCAGCGTGACGGGTTGCTCAACGACGTCCTCATGCGGCTGCACATCATCGACACGCCTGCTGCATGGCTGTCCTCCGACACCGCGATCTATATCGGCATCGTCTATTCCTACTTGCCGTTCATGGTCCTGCCGCTCTACGCGAGCCTCGAAAAAATGCACGAGTCGCTGCTGGAAGCAGCATCCGACCTCGGATGTCCGGCGTGGAAAGCGTTCTGGCTGATCACGTTCCCGCTGTCGCTTCCGGGCGTTGCGGCGGGTGCGCTGCTGTCGTTCATTCCGATCGTCGGGGAGTTCGTCATTCCGGATCTGCTCGGCGGTTCGGAATCGCAGATGATCGGGCAGACATTGTGGACCGAGTTCTTCTCAAATCGTGATTGGCCGGTCGCATCGGCGATCGCGATTGCTCTCCTCGGCTTATTGCTGGTGCCGATCCTCTTCTATGAGCGTATGCAGCAGCGATCGCTCGAAGGAGGGCGGACATGAAGCGCGGGCCGTCTCCATTCAACATCGTCTCAGTGGCCTTGGGGCTTGCGTTTCTCTATCTGCCGATCGTCATTCTGGTGATTTACTCGTTCAATGCCTCGCAGCTTGTCACGGTCTGGGGTGGGTGGTCGCTCGTATGGTATCGCGAGCTGCTGAACGACGAGGCGATTCTCAGCGCCGCCTGGATCAGCTTCCGTGTTGCCTTCCTGTCGGCAACCGCCGCAACCGTGCTTGGCACGCTAGCGGCCGTTTCCCTGACGCGGATGGGACGGTTTCGCGGGCGGCTGCTGTTTTCCGGTATGGTCTATGCCCCGCTGGTGATGCCGGAAGTGATCACCGGGCTCTCGCTGTTGCTGCTGTTCGTTGCGCTCAATGTGGACCGCGGCTTCTGGACGGTCGTCATCGCTCACACGACGCTGACGACATGCTTCGTCACCGTGATAGTGCAATCGCGACTGATCGGCTTCGATCGAAGCCTCGAGGAGGCGGCGATGGATCTTGGCTGTCCGCCGTTCAGAACGTTTATGACGATCACGCTGCCGCTGATTGCCCCGGCGATCGCCGCCGGGTGGATGCTCGCCTTCGCGCTGTCGCTCGATGATCTCGTGATCGCCAGCTTCACGACGGGGCCGGGGGCAACGACATTGCCGATTCGAATCTATTCGGAAGTGCGGCTGGGGGTGAAACCGGAAATCAACGCGATCTGCACCATCATGATCGCGGTTGTCGCGCTCGGCACGGTCATATCCTCGCTGATGACAAAAAGAGGCGCGAGCCGGCGCGAGCGGGCGGCGCTGGGAGCGCAGGTCTAGGCGCCCTAATCGCTGCTGCGTTTGCCCGGTGGGCGGAACAGGAAGACGACAAACCAGATTGGTATGATGATCATCGAGCCGAGCAACAGGTTGGGCCATGCCCAGGCGATGCCTTGCCGCGCATAATCCTCGATGCGCTCCGTCGACAGCCCGAGCTCACGGATGATCTGTTCGGCCGTGATCCCGAAATGGGCAAGGACGGTGCCGACGATCAGTGAGGCGACGACGACCTTGACCAGGGTGCGAAAGAGAGGGTTCAGCATCCACGACCCATCATGCCCGCACGGGTCGGCGGGTGATTCGTCTCAGGCAGAATGATAGTCGAAGCAGGGGCTGACGGCACTCGCCGCTGAAGGCCGTTATTCAGCCTTTTGTTGCGTTTCCGGCGCAGCCGTCTGGTCGGCAGCCGGAATCGTGCCGGAGGGTGGCGTGCCGGTCAGCCGCTCGATGGCACGGCGCACAGAATCCCGCGCGTTGCGCTCTTGTAGCGCCCTCGACAGCGGCGCGGCGGCTCCCGACCGCCGGATCAGCGCTTCGGGATCAGGCAGCATGATCGGATCGTCCCAAGATCCTTGCACGATAAAGGGCAGTTCGAAGGGCGTCGCACCCGGCCGTGGCGGCGCCACAAGCGAGGCCGTGCCCTTGAGATCGAGCTCGCGCTCCGGGATCGACGCCGTTCCGGCAAGCGCCAGCTTGACCGCGGCGCCGTCGATGGTCACGTCGTCAACGGTGACCGTGCCCTTCGCGATCTTGAGCGCGATGGCGATTTTCTCGTAAGACGTGCGTCCGGTGCGGAATTCGCCACCGCCCGAAAGCGGCCGCCGCTCGAGACGGCGCAGCAACTGTTCGACATTGAGACCCGCAAGCGCCCCGTTCGTCCCGGTCAAAGTAGCGGTTCCACTCAATGTGCGGGTCACAGCCAGCACGCTATTGCCCGTGCCTTCGAGGTTGAGCGACATGCTGCCTTTGCCCTCAAGCCGCCGCAGGCCGAACAATTGTCCCAGGCACGTTTCAAGGTCCACGTCGGTGAATTGCAGCTGAGATTTCACTTCGACGCCCTGATCAAATTCGGCGAGCGCCAGCGAACCCTTGATCACGCCGCCATAGGCCTGCGCCTCGCCGATCGTGACGACCAGGTGTCCGCCGCGCAGATTGGCCGCTATCGCGGTGCGGCCAATCTTGGCATTGGACACGACGACGTTCCCAGCTGACAGCCGCAAATCGACGTCGAGACTCGCAAGGCCCTCGAGGGTGATGCGGCCGCTGCTCCACGAACGGTCATTGGTGGTTAGCAAACGGACGGTCGAAACATAAGGGGTCAGGTCGAGCGTGTCGGCGGCGAGTGTGCCCTGCAGAGTCTGGCGCCCGTCCGCGGCAAACGTGAGCACGCCTTCGGCGGCGTTGCCGTCGAGTTCGACATTGACGCTCGACAGGCTGACGGTGCCGGCGACTACGTTGGTCCGCGCCTTGATTGCGAAACGGCCGAAGCCGCCGCCGGGCGGCGGCTTTTGTCCGGCCCACACCAGCGCATTGCGAAATGAAACGGCGTCGGCGGCGAGCGTGCCTTCGATCTTGAGTGTCGGCTTGAGGCTGATTGCGCCTTCAAATGCGGCCTTCATCGGCGTGCCGGAAACGCGCAGTTTCACGCCGCTGCGGTTGCCTGCCAGCACCGAGGGAAAATCGGCGAGCGTCAGGCTGGCGTCCATCGGTGCGTCGCGCCAGATGAATCGTCCGGTGGCGCCAAAGCTTTTGGAAATCGAAGGCCATGCCAGCGAGAATTCGACGCCCGACAGAGTTTCGGTGATCTTGCGCGCCTCGTCGCGGATCGCGATGGTGCCGCCCTCGATGCGCATTTCGGAGAACGCCGCGAGCCGCTGTGCCGCCGATTGCCTGCGTGTGAGCGCCTCGATCAATCCCGACCAATTGGATTGGCCGTTCGGATTCAATTCTACCGAGATTTTCGGCCGGTCCAGTGTGACGTCGGCGATTTCGACTCGACCGATCAGCAGCGGGAAAAATCGCAGGCGCGCCGTCAAACGCTCGGCAACGAGCGCAGGCTGCTTGGCATCGCCCAGGATCACATCGTCGAAGCTAACGCTCCCGGTCGGAAACAGCGAAACGCTGGCCTTCCCGCGCAGGACGGGCTCGAGTCCGGTCACGCCGCGGATATCGCCGAGGACTTGCTGGCGAACGGTATCGGCGGAAATCAGATAACCGGCTGTGGTCAGAACGAGCAACCCGCCCGCCATCACGGCGAGCAGGATAATCCCCAGGCGCTTCAAGCCGGTTGCGGCTGTCAATTGGAGGTTTCCGGTTGTTTCGGCGTCCAGCGCCGGCGGACTATAGCATCGGGCCCGCTAGGACCAACCTTGGATAGCCTCTGTGACCCTTTCATGGCTGGGACCGGTTAAGCTTACCGGGCTGCCGTTGCGGGGTTGCCGCGCGCGTCGGCAATTTCGGCAATCATTTTCGTGATGAGGGCCTGCCCAAAAGAGCTGAAATCGTTGGCCTCGACCACGAAACTGCCGGGCCCGCCAATGACATTGTCACGGTAGTACTTGGTGAGACCGCCGGCCGGATTGGTGTGCTCGGGATTCCAGGGTAACGGCGTCGCGCTGAGAATCGCCAAGCCGTTGATCGTGATGCCAAGGGCGAGCGCGTCGTCCCGCGCCTGCCCAATGTCACGGCCCGCATTATTCGTTCCGTCGCCTGAAACGTCGATGGTGCGCCGGTCGGCGCTAAACGGTGCCCGCGCAAGTTCGGCGACAGCCGCATCGATGCCGCCACTGATTGAAGTCCGGTCCGCGAAAGACCGCGGCGATTCGAGCAGCCGGTCGCCGAAGGCTTGCGCCGTTTTTGGCCCATCGATGATCACCCAGTCGATGACGACCTTCTGGCTGCCGAACCCCGACCACTCGAGAAACAAGACACCAATGCGTCCATGACGGCCGGACCGGATGGCATTCACGACCCGGGAGTTGGCCATTGCCGCGGCGTAACCTTCGCGCTGCAGCTGAAATTTCTGGCTATCGACGCTGCGCGAGACGTCCGCTGCAAGAACCAGCAGCAGGTCGACCGGCTCGGCCGCCCGGACCGGCGCAATAGCGGGCGTGTTCGCGAGCACCAGCGCGAATGCGATGCAGTGGAACAAACGGCCCATAACGCGAGCCTAACCGATTTGGGATTTACCGCGCCAGCACGCGGGTGGCGGGAAAAATCACTTCAGCGAGCGTGCCGTCATCGACCCGGCTGGTTATCCGGAAGAACGCCTGATTTGCTTCCGCAAGTGCCTTGGTGATCGGCAGGCCGAGCCCGGTACCACCAGCGTCCCAATGCGCGACCGTCGGGACCTGCCGGAAAGGCTCGAGCGCAATCTGCAATTCTTTTTCGCTCATGCCGGAGCCGGTATCGCGGACGCGCAGCACGACCTCATGGTCGTCGGTCTGCGCGGTCGAAATGATCACCTGGCCGCCGGCGCCGGTGAACTTGATCGAATTCGACAACAGATTGAGCATGATCTGGCGCATCGCGCGCGCGTCGGCAACGATTTGCGGCAGATTGCCATGCAGCGAGGTGCGGATGATCACCCGTTCCCGATTCGCCTGCTGCTGCATCATTGCCACGCACTGCTGCACGAGATCATTGAGATTGACGCTCACGAAAGTGAGCTCGAGCTTTCCGGCCTCGATCTTCGACAGATCGAGTAAATCGTTGAGGAGCGAAATAAGATGCCCGCCCGAGGCGTGGATGTCCTTGAGATATTGCCGGTAGCGTTCGCTGCCAATCGGGCCGAAACGTTCGTCCATCATCACTTCGGAAAAGCCGATGATGGCATTGAGCGGTGTGCGGATTTCGTGGCTGATCTTGGCAAGAAATTCTGACTTCGCTGTGGATGCCTTCTCGGCCGCGCGTCTGGCGTTGATCAATTCTTCTTCGCTGCGCTTCCAGGCGGTGACGTCGCGCAATACCGCGCAAAGCTTCTCGCCGTCCTCGATGCGCCCGATCGTTATATGCAGCGGGACAAGACCGCCCTGGCGCACGCGGCCGATTGCTTCGTAGCCGGCGCCAAGTGAACCGACGCCGTCACGCCGGACAAGCCGATCGAGATGCTCGAGCACCGGGCGGTGGGATTCCGGAACCAGCAGGTCGCCGAGCGAAAGGGTTCCCAGCTCGCCCGCATCGTAGCCGAAAAGCGCCTGCGCGCTGCGATTGCCGGAGAGCACTCGGCCGCTGCTGTCCAGAATTAGAACACCATCGGTCGCAGTGTCCAGAATTGCCCTGAGTTCGCGGATCTCCTTCTCGCCCCGTTGCGGCGATGTTTCGGCTTGCTTGCCGCCCGCACCAGGTTGCGTTTCGATCATTAAAGCGAGCGCGCTCTCGCCGCTCCAAGTCACGCTGAACAGCCGCCCTTCGACGGGTTTCTGCTTGCCGTTGCTCGTCGCGATCGTCAGCGACTTAGCCGCGCTGGGGTCCTTTGAGGTTGCTTCTTTCTTGGGTTCGATGAACAGGCTGTCGAGGCCGCCGGCTTCGGTCAGCTCATCCAGGGTCGAATATCCGGTCCAGTCGAGGAAGGCGCGATTTGCGTAAACCAGGCTATTGAGCCGATAGATCAAGATGCCGGTCGGCAGGCGATCGAAGATCGAGCGGTCTTCCAGCATGTCGCGTGTCTGCCTTGGCGTCGCTTGCGGCGCCTCGACCGGGGCTGCAACGGACTCGGCGGGTTCGAGCGGAACAGGGGCACTGGATTTGCCCGATGTCTTGCGCAGGCGTTCGCTCAGCTCGCGCGCAAGTTCCCGAAAAGCACTGTGCTCTTTGGAAGTGAGGGCCGGTCCCGTCGGCGCGGGTGGCGATGCCGGAAAAGCCAGCACCTTGGCCGGCTCGCTCGGCGCGGCCGGGTTCTGCGCGAGTTTCCGGCTCCGCAGGTCCTTGAGTGGTTCCACGTCGCGGCACAAGCCGAAACCGCGAAATCCGCCAAAACGGCGCTCGCTGTCGAACATTGGCAGGCCCGACATCTCAACCGCGAGAGGCTGGTCGAGCCCATCGATTGGCCAAGCCGTCTCGATGCCGCTGAAGGTCTCGTGCCTGGACAGCGCGGTCGCGATCTCTCCGGATGGATCGAGCGTCAGTGTCTTGGCGATCTCGGCCCAGCTACGGCCGAGCATGGCGGCCGATTGCGAGCCCAGCAGATCCACGAATTCCTGACTTGTCAGCGTGAAGCGCATCTCGGCGTCGGTCTGCCAGACGAAACGGAATGGACGCGTTTGAACGGGCGGCGGTTCGACCGAACTGGGTGTTTTCGGAAGATCCGCAACCACATTCGTTCGCGCGCCGGAGTGCGCGGGATCTGCCGGTTTGGTGAAGACCACGAGCAATGCAAAGGTCGAGCCCGCGCCGAGTTTGATCATCGTAATATGACCGGCTTGGATCTCGCCTTCCGCTATATCGTTCAGGCTGGCTTCGCGCGCGAGCTTTTCGGCGTCGAGTGCGACGAGATCGCGTTGATTCCCCATTCGCTCGATCGCTGCCGGCTGTGCGGCGATGATCTCGCCATCTGCGGTGAAGATTGCCGCGGCCGGGCCGAAATCGCGCAGCAATCGCGTTGCCCGATCCGGAAGGGCAAGAGCCCTTCCGGATCGTTCGGCGGACGCGATCAGGATCGCGGCGCTGTTGTCGGCGAGCGTGACACGCGAGCACAGACAGACAATGGCTGCCCCGATGCCCGCTCCAAAGCCGCGCAGCCTCTCCAGTCGCGGAGCGCCGCCATGCGGGAGCGTGCCTGACAGACGGGCGACCTGAACGGATGCCGAGTGGCGTGCGTCGAAGCGCAGCAGCGCCGCCTCGCGGGGCGAGTCCGCGTCGAAGATCGCCGCGCCCGCGGAATTGGCCCAGAGAATGCGATCGGCGTCGGGGCTCCACAGCCACACGGGTGCCGGCGCCAGCGCATGCGTTGCGAGCCGCGGGTCACGGAGAATTTCAAGCTGCGGCGTCGTGTCCGTCATCCCGGTGTCGCAACAATTACGCCTAATAAAGACTTAATACGGCTGCCGGTGATGTGCGTCCACGCATCGGCGGGCGCTATCCAACGCCAAGCGCCGGTAGCATTAACGCAGGCGGGTTCCAGGTATTAAGGGCCGGGGACGGCTTCTTTATGGGCATTTGTGCAATGCAATATTTTTTATTGCAATGCACCAAAAATGAGAGTACAAGCACCCCACGTTCCGTCAGGCAATTGTTCGTTCATGCGTCGGCCGGCGGATTTGCATCAGAAGGACCGATTTGCGGAGGGCGAATGGTCCGATCAATCGAGGGGCCCTCCTTAGTCAAGGATGATTGCTATGGCCGAAACTACTTCCGCCACCACGTCGAAAGGCAAGCCGAAACCGGTCGCAATCGGTGCAACCGGTTCTGAATCGCCGAAGTTCGAAATGCCCCGCTTTGAAATGCCGAAATTCGAAATTCCGAGCGCGGTCCGCGAATTTGCCGAAAAGGGCATCGCCCAGGCCAGAGAGAACTACGAGAAGGCCAAGACCGCCGCGGAAGAGGCGACCGACGTCTTCGAGGACACGTATTCGACGGCCACCAAGGGCTGTGCGAGCTACGGCCTCAAGCTGATCGAGACCACCCGCGCCAACAGCGACGCCGCTTTCGACCTGATGGGCGATGTGATGAACGCCAAGTCGTATTCCGAAGTTGTCGAGCTCTACAGCGCCTATCTGCGCAAGCAGTTCGATACGTTCGTCACGCAAGCCAAGGACCTTTCCGAGCACGCTCAGAAAGTGGCTACCGAAACCGCCGAGCCGATCAAGGGCCACTTCACCAGCGCCCTGAACAAGGCGGCCTGAGACTCGCGTATTCCTAAACAGCTGCCCGTGTCTAAGGCCCGGACCGAAATGTCCGGGCTTTTGTTTTGCCTTGGCCGGGAGTGCTTGCCAAAAAGGCGGGCGGCACCTAGGTTCCGGCCGCTTGGATCGGCTTTGACAAAAAGCCGACTGCCTGTGCAGGCGTAGCTCAGTTGGTTAGAGCGCTGGTCTGTGGAACCAGAGGTCGGTGGTTCAAGTCCACCCGCCTGTACCACCTCCGCAAAATGCCGCGAAAAGAAAACGCCGGCGTCATGTGCCGGCGTCTTCTGTTTGAGAGTTCTTCGCCGATCTAGCGTGAGCTGTAACGGCCGTTGCTGTTGTTGCGCGGATAGGTCGGGACCGCCCGCGGCGGATAGGGACGCCCCTGCGGTCCGCTGAACAGCCAGTCGAAGAAGTGGTTGCCGCCGCCATTGCCGTAGCCGCCGCTCGGGCCGCCGTACATTCCGACCGGCATGCGAACCGGCTTTGATGACGTGTTGGCCGCGCGCTCGACTGCGAGATCGGCAACCTTGCGCTCGCTGCTCTTGAGGATCGCGAGCATCTTGGCATCGCGGCCGTAGACGTCCTCGCGCAGCTGGAGTTTGCCCGCATCATCCACGAAGGCCGTCTGGTAGGTCAGGTGCACCGGGATGACTTTCGGAAAGTTGATGTTGATTTCGCTGCTGCCGAACATGCTTTCAAGTTTCGCTTCGGTGTAGCGCTCCTTCGGGAGCACCAGCGACAGCAGCTTTTCGCCGTAGGTGAGCGGATTTTGCACGCGCATACAGCCGTGGCTGTAGGCGCGCTTCTCACGCGCGAACAGGTACTTGTCCGGTGTGTCGTGCTGATAGACGAGGAACTTGTTCGGGAAGTTGAAACGGATGCGGCCGAGCGCATTGCCGGCACCCGGCGGCTGCGAAATGCGGATCGTGCCGTCCGCTTCCTGTGTCAGCTTGAGACCGATGCGCTCCAGCGCCTGCGGATCCTGCTCGAGAGCGGGCAGATATTCTTTCTCGATGATCGACGGCGGCACGTTCCAGGTCGGGTTGACCGTGATGAATTTCATCTCAGCACTGACCATCGGCGTCGCCAGGTTCGGCTTACCGACCACGATCCTGGTGTGCCAATACACCTTGCCGTCGTTGTAGAGCGTCAGCGTGTAATCGGGGACGTTGACGATGACATGCGGGTTGCCGAGATCGCGCGGCAGCCAGCGCCAGCGCTCCATGTTGACGAGGATGGTATCGATCGGATTGTGGCTCGGGCGACGCACTTCCTTTTGCTCGCCATTGAGGGCGCGCGTCGTGTTGGGGCCGAGATTGCCATCGACCTCTAGCTCGCTTTCCGTCTGGAACGTCTTGACCGCATCGCGAACCGCGTCATCGTAAAGGGGATTGTCCTTGTCGCCGGCAATATCGAGCCGCTTGCGCAGTGCCACGACGCGCGCATCTTTCATGCCCGGGCGGAGAATCTTGCCGTCAGGCACATGGACGCGCGGCTTGTCCGGCTTAGCTTCCGCCTTCGGCCCGGTGTCGAGCGTGCCCTTGCGCAATTCCGCAAGCTTGTCCTTCAGCGCCTTGAATTCCGGCTGGGGCGGGTTGTAGCCGTCGAGAATTTTGCCGGCATCGTTGCCGTCTGCGAGTTTTGCCAGAACGCTCGCCGGATCCGGCGGCACCAGGTCGTACTGGATGTCGGAGCCGACGCGGGTAAAATGGATGCGGCCGATCTCCGCGTGACGCGCAAACGTCAGCGCGGACAGCGTCAATTTGAGCTCGTCCTCGGCCAGCGCGTCCGGGCTGCTCCCGGATTTGAATCTCGGAACCGGATAGTCGTTCGGATCGAGACCGACCGTGTC
>DASSYU010000429.1:0-2820 GCA_035703125.1 Pseudolabrys sp.
TCCAGCCACTTCTCGAGGCCCGGCTCGGTGTCTGGCTTGATCGCGTCGACCGGGCATTCCGGCTCGCAGACACCGCAGTCGATGCACTCGTCAGGGTGGATGACGAGCATATTTTCGCCCTCGTAGAAGCAGTCCACCGGACACACCTCCACGCAGTCCATGTATTTGCACTTGATGCAGCTTTCGACGACGACGTAGGTCATTCCCCACTCCGGACAACTTCTGGCGGACGCTGCCTAACGTAATGGCAGATAGGCCGCAACCGTTCTGCGCGCCACAATTCGCGTCACCGTCAGGGCCGGCTGGGCCGCGAAACCTTAGAGGCCTCAGCTGCCCCGGTGCAGGCCCCAGTCCCGGAACTTGTTGTCAAATCCAGGTAAAGCGCACGTGCGGCGGGAGCGCCACCCCGCCGCCCGCAAATCCCCTCGACCCGGATCACCCGCACCGAGCGGTCGAGCGCAAGCGTGACTACGTCGCCGACCCGTACGGGATGGGCGGCGGCAGTCATGCGCTTGCCGTTGAGCCGCACGAAGCCCGCCGTTGTAAGCGCCGCGGCATCGCTGCGCGTGCGCACCATGCGGGCATGCCACAGCCATTTGTCGATGCGCTGACGACCGAGATCTTTCGGTTCGGCGCTCAAGAGGGATCTTTGCCGCTCTGCTCAAGCTGCTGTTTGAGTGCAGCGAGTTTGGCAAAAGGCGAATTCGGATCGGGCTGCTTGTCGCGGCCGCCAGAATTGCCGAACGGCTTGGCGTAGTAACGTTCACGTTCGGCCCGATCGACGCTCTCTCCGCGCTCGCGTCGCGGCCGGCCGCGCCGCGCGCCGCGATCGTGACGTTCGGAGCGCTCGCCCTGTTTGTCCATGCGCTGCTGACGCTCCTGACGATCCTGGCGCTTTTCGCGGTCGCCTCGCTCGCTGTGCTCGCGACGCGGGCGGCGAGGGCCGCGCGACGGCGTGGCCACTTCGGCTGAAGGCGCTGCAACCGGCTGACCTTCCGCAGGAACTGCGGTGGCGCCATCGGTCGCAGCAACCTGCGTCTGCTGCTGACGATGCGGACGACGCGGACGGTGCGCACGACGCTCGGAGCGACCGGCGGGGCGCCACACTTCGATAAACGCCGGCTCCTCGACAGCTTTCGCTTCCGTTGGTGCGCTTTCGACAGGCGCTGCCGCTGCGGTTTCGGTCGGCGCGGGTTCTTGAACTGCTTCTTGCGCCGGGTCCTGCACCGACGGTGCGACTTCCGCCGGAACGAACTCAGGCTTGGGCAACAACGAGCGCGATGAGACATCGGTCGCGGATGCAGCCGCCGCGCTTTCAATCGGAGCCGGCTCGATCGGCGTCTCGCTCGCGGGCGCAGCCTCCACTGTCGCGTCCGAGGCAGCGGCCGCTGCCTCGGGTGCTGCTGGCGCCTCCACCGACTTCGGCTTGCGATCCATCCGATATCCGAGCGAACGCAAAATCGATGCGAAGTCCTCGCCGGATGCGCCTGTGAGGGACGTCATCGCACCGCTGATGAGGAAGCTGCGGCCGTCAAAGAAACCATCCGGTTTCGGGCCGGGCGCGCCTTCGCGCCACGACAGCGCGGGCCTGATGAGATCGGCGAGGCGCTCGAGAATATCGACGCGCACCGCGCGCTCGCCGCAGATGCGGTAGCCGGCCGTCCGGTAGAGCGCTTTCGGCGTTTCCTTATCGACCGGGATCGACGTGCGGCCGCTGGCGGCGAGATGGAGCAATTCGCTCACGCCCTTCGCATCAGGACTCTCGTGTTTGATCGCCCACAGCTGGGTTGCGAGCGCGCGCGGCGCGGGCTTGAGCAGCCCCGGCAGATAAATGTGATAGGCGCCGAAGCGCACGCCATATTTGCGCAACGTCGCGCGCGCGGGCTGGTCTAGGCCTTTTACTTCTTCCGCGACCTTTTGTCGTTCGAGCACGCCGAGCGCTTCGACCAGCTGGAAAGCAACACCACGCGCCATTCCGGTCACGTCCTCAGCGGCGGTGAGCGAGAACAGCGGCGCGAGCAGCTTCTCGATGTGAGTCTTGAGCCAGAGGTCGAGTCGGTTCTGCACCAATTCACGCGCGGGACCGGTAAGATGCTCGTCGGCGATGATACGTACGCGCGGACGCAAGGTATCGTCGCCTGCAGCGAGCTTGCCGACGAGATCGCCGGTCCAGCGCAAGGCGCCGTCGGCGGCAAGTACAATCTGATCGTTCGAGGCCTGCGAAAGCTTGGTCGCGCGTAGCTCGATCTCGCCGGCGAGCGCCTTCTGTGCGGCAGCGTTGAGCGCCTTGGCTTCGGACCCCGCGGCGGAAGCGTCCGGCGCAAACATGAACCCGTCGAGGCGGCCGATCACGTGCCCCTCGACTTTAACTTCCCCGGACTTTCCGATTTCGGTTTCCAACATCGTGTTCTCACGCAGCCGCCGCATTAACACACTGGTGCGGCGGTCCACGAAACGTTCGGCCAAACGTTCGTGCAACGCATCGGACAGCTTGTCTTCGACGGCGCGCGTGACCCCTTGCCAATGGTCCGGATCGGCAAGCCAATCCGGCCGGTTGGCAACGAAAGTCCAGGTCCTGACATGCGCGATCCGGTTGGAGAGAGTGTCGATGTCGCCGTCGGTCCGGTCGGCAAGGGCAACCTGGCGAGCGAACCAATCCGTGGGGATGTTACCCTCTCGCATCAGGAATCCATAGAGGGTCACGGCCAGTTCGGCATGCGTGGCGGGTGCGATTTTCCGATAGTCAGGAACCTGACAGGCATCCCATAAACGGGCGATTGCTGCCCGGTTCGCTGCCAATGCGCGCACGTCCTCGTCGCG
>DASSYU010000568.1:0-3250 GCA_035703125.1 Pseudolabrys sp.
GGCCAGCACACACCCGCAATTTTCTCGCCCTTTCCGGCGGCGGCGACGACGGCGCGTTTGGAGCCGGACTGTTGGCCGGATGGAGCGCGCGCGGGGACCGCCCTGAGTTCGACATGGTGACCGGCGTCAGCACCGGCGCCCTTTCGGCGCCGTTTGCCTTTCTGGGCCGCGCTTACGACCAAAATCTCACTCGGCTCTACACGGAAACAAGCGCCGGAGACATTTTTGATAAGCACGCACCCCTGCTCTCTGCAGTCACGTCCGATTCCTTGGTCGACAACACGCCGCTGCGCAGAATGATCGAACATTATGTCGACGTGACCATGATCCAGAGGCTTGCCGAGGAATACGCAAAGGGCCGGCTGTTGTTCGTTCTGACGACGAACCTCGACCAGAGCCGCCCCGTCATGTGGAATATCGGGGCGATCGCCGCAAGCAACAATCCGAGGGCCCGCGATCTCATCGTCGATGTGCTGCTGGCATCGGCTTCGATCCCTGCCGTGTTTCCACCCGTCATGCTGGACGTCACGGTCGACGGCCAGAAGCGACAGGAAATGCATGTCGATGGCGGCACTATAGCGCAGGTGTTTTTCTACCCGCCCTCATTCTCGTTCAAAGGCGCCGCCGCGCGGCTCGGCGTCGACGTACAGAAATTGCGGGAGCGCAGGCGCGTCGCCTATGTGGTCCGCAACGGCCGGTTCTTCCGCCCGGACGAAAGCGTGGAGCTGCGGATAGCGATTGCCAAGGAAGCGCTGTCGACGATGACCATGTCCAGCGGTATCAATGACACCTACCGCATGTATACACTTGCCAGACGCGACGGCGTCGACTTCAATCTTGCTTCGATCGGTGAAGATTTCACCGTGCCTTACAAGGGGCCCTTCGATCCAGGGTACATGCAGGCGCTCTTCGCCTATGGATACGAGCAAGGCCGCGCCGGCTATCGATGGAAAAAAGTGCCGCCGGGCTACACCAACTGAGGTCAAGATCAGGGATACTTATTCAAGTCAGATTTCGTCTTTTGTCTTTATCGATCCAACAACCAGGGAGGCAATGATGTTTGGTTTTACGCGTATGATTAAATGTGCCGCAGCGGTGTTCGTCGCGGCGGCCATGTTGATTGGGGCAACGCTACCGTCGCAGGCGGACAACGGCACGGTGCGGTTCCGTGTCGGCAGCGCTGGCTTCATCATCGGCGTCGGCGGCGGCTCGGGTACTTTAACCTTTCGTGGCAAGACTTACCCGCTGCGTATTGGCGGCGTGAGCGTCGGCATGATCGGCGTGAGCAGCGCCGATCTTGTGGGCCGTGCGCGCAATCTGCGCACGGCCAGCGATATCGCAGGCACATACACCGCGGTGGGCGCGGGCCTTGCCATTGCGGGCGGCGCGTCAACTGCCCGGCTGCAGAATGCGAATGGCGTTGTGCTTGAAGTGAGAGGCACCAAGGTCGGATTTTCGGCGTCGCTCGACCTCAGCGGACTGCAAATATCGATGCAATAGACCTGCGGCGCTTGTCGCTGCCGGAACGGGAATCCATTGGCGACCTTACATTTTTGGCCCCGGCAACGACTATGCCGGGGCCAAGATGACCGACGCTCTCGCATGCAATCCGGTATCGTTTGCCTCCCCTCGCCTGCGTGAAAATGACTATCAGGTGAACTGACATAGTCAGACGTGAGCGTGCTAGGCTGCAATGAGCGGGGTTGAAGCTGGAGTCTTCGTATGCGTCTCCACCGTTTCACGTTCCCCTTGGCGGCAATCATCGCAGTGTTCACATTGGCTCAGGCCGCGCGCGCCAATATCATGATCATCATCGACAAGTCGGCGCAGACGATGACGGTCACCGTCAACGGTGAGGACCGTTACACTTGGCCGGTTTCGATCGGCCGCAACGGTTACGACACGCCGTCCGGCGACTTCCAGCCTTTCCGCATGGAGAAAGATCATTACTCGCGCGAATGGGACGATGCGCCGATGCCGAACTCGATCTTCTTCACAAAAGCAGGTCACGCCATCCACGGCTCTTACGAAGTGCGCAACCTCGGCAGGCCTGCATCGCACGGCTGCGTGCGGCTGGCACCGCAGAACGCCGCGACTCTTTACGCTTTGGTCAAAGACGAAGGTGATTTCAATACGCTTGTACGGCTGAAAGGCGAGATTCCCAAGACTAATGATCTCGTCGCGGGCCGCGGCAATGGCACGTCACGGAACCGGGACTACGTGCGGAACTACAGTACGGACGACGACCTCGATGAGGCGCCGCAGCGCAGTTACCAGACCCGCTACAGCTCGCGCTCTTATAATTATCGTCCGTATCCGTATTACGACCGCCGCTACTACTATAACAACGCGGATTTTTCCGCGGCCCGTTCGGGTGGTGAAAGCCGCGGAGGAGACAAACCGATGATCCGCAAGCTCGCCAGCGGAAAGTACCGTCTCTATTCGCGCAAAAAGAATCCGCGCACGGGAAGACGCCGCAACCTTGGAACTTTTGATTCAAAAAGTGCGGCGCAGAAACACGAACGCGAGATCCAGTACTTCAAGCGGCATTGACGCTATTCGCCGACGTCCTCGTAGACCTCGGCATCGGCCGCCCCGGGAAACATCGCACGCCAGGCCTGCAGGAAATTCTGCATTGTCGGGTCGCTCGCCATCTTCTGCCGGCTGCGCTCGACCGCCTGATCGGCATGAAATTCGATGATCTGAAGAAACTGGGTCTGGTCGTCGGCGTTGCGCAGGAGTCGCACCTTTGCATCACCAAAGGCTTGGTACATCGCGGCCGTGTTCTGCATCATGGCGCCAAGCATCTTCGCCGCGTCGGGCGTCGGCGCCTTCAGCCGCAGAAGAAGCGTCCGCCTCATCTTCACCGATTCGTCAGCCATGGTTGTTTCTCCTTAGCCGTGATGCGCGACGCCCAGCGCTTCCTCGCTGCGGTCGAGAATCAACGGCACGATCAGATCCTCCTCGTCGTCGAGGTGACGGACGAGTCCTTTAAGCAAAGCTCCGCTCGCATCCGCGTAGCCGTCACCGCACTGGCGCATCGTATCGCAGCCACACTGCAACGCGCGTAGCAGCGCAGTCGCGGTCTCGGCGGTGCGCGCCATGTCGACATGGATATGGTGGTGGTCGCCCTCCAACACATCGAACCCCCGTGCGAGCCGCTCGTCAGCTGCGCGGAAGATCGGGAAATAATGCAGGTCTTCGATCTGATGGTGGACGTTGAGCTGGTCGAGCATAAATTGCAGCCGCG
>DASSYU010000206.1:0-3491 GCA_035703125.1 Pseudolabrys sp.
CCTCGATCACGGTCACCGCGACCGCCAGCACGAGCGTGCCAAACGGCTCGCCCGTGCGATGTGCGACCACCTCGGCGTGGTACACGGCCGCAAAAACCGTGGCGATCAAGGCTGCCCCGGCAATTGCCGCAACGAACCCACGGATTTGCAGGAACGGCGTCAGCAGCAGAACCAGCCACGCTCCGGCGGGCCACGCCCAGGCCCACCAAGGTATCCGCATCGCGCTTGCGCGCCGCCGACCGGCTGGAGTTCTGCCCATTATTCGGCTGCTAGCTTCGCTTCTTTCGGCGCGCCTTTGCAGATCCGCGGCGGACCGAGGATTTCGCCTTGGCAGCCTTAGCCCCTTTCGCCGGCAGCACCGCAATCGCCTCGATTTCGAACAAGGCACCGGGCCGCGCCAGCTGCGAGATCGCAACCGTTGTGCTCGCCGGCGGCGCCGACATGTTGAAATGCGCATCGCGCACCTCGCGGAAGATCGCGATGTGCGACATATCGACAAGATAGTTGTTGATTTTCACGACGTCTCTGAGCGTAGCGCCAGCGCCCGCTAGCGCGAGCTTGAGATTTTCGACCGCCTTGTTCGCCTGGGCGCGGAAATCGCCCGGTTGCCCGACCAGCCTGTTCTCCGTGTCGAGGCCCAGCTGTCCAGCGATAAAAATCAGCCGGTTCGGTCCGGTCGCTTCAACCACGTAGCTGTAACCCGGTGGTTTGGCGAGCGTATTCGGATTTGAAAAGCGAACATTTTTGGCCATCATGACCTCCCGACGTCTTAATGGGGCGATGGCACTATCATTCCACGCGGACAGTTGGTGATGCAAATGCCGTGATCCGTAGAGGCTTGGGCGGCTTTTTGCCGCTGTGCCGCGTCATCCTTATCCTCTATGCAGTGCAGGTGCCGCATATTCTTATCACTATCATTCTCACTCTGGCCTGGGTGGCCTGCAATTTTTATTTGTGGTCACTAAAACAGGACCAACTGATCCTGTTTCTGGAGTCGCTTGGAATGTCGGCGATCGCTTTTCCAGCTCTTTACTGGTACGTGACGCGGCGAACCAAATAGCGGCAAAGCCCTGACTTGACTTGGCCTCGCGCGCGACTGAGTTTTGCAAGGGGAAGCATTTGCGGTTGCGCGTCTTGACCGCAAACGCTGGCAGGGGAATTGGATATGACCGCACACGCGACGTCTCACATTTATTTCGGCTTGAACGCGATGTGGGCTTCGACCTGCATTCTGGCCATTACCTACGCCATCATCATGTCGGAGAAGGTCAACCGCGCGATCGTCGCGCTGGTTGGTGCTGGCGTCATGATCTTGGTCGGCGTCCTCGATCAGGAGGAGGCCATCAAGGGCGTCGATTGGAATACGATCGGCCTCCTGACCGGCATGATGATCCTGGTCTCGATCTCGCGCCGTTCCGGCATGTTTCAATATCTGGCGGTTTGGTCGGCAAAAGCGGCGAAAGCGCACCCCGCAGGCATGTTGTTCATTCTGCAGATTACAACCGCCGTCCTCTCCGCCTTTCTAGACAATGTCACGACGGTTCTCTTGATTGTTCCGGTGACGCTTGCGATCTGCAATACCCTCAAGGTACCGGCCTATCCGTATTTGTTTGCGGAAATCTTCGCTTCGAACATCGGCGGCACTGCTACGTTAATCGGCGATCCGCCCAATATCCTGATCGGCTCGCAAGTCGGCCTGTCATTTAACGACTTCGTTGTGCACCTGACGCCGGTCATCATTGTCGTGATGGTCGTGCAGGCGGTCATGATTCATTTCCTTTGGGGCAAGGATCTTAAAGCTTCGGCGACGGCAGAAGCTCGCGTCATGAAGATGAAGCCCGAAGACACGATCGAGGACTGGCTCCTGCTGAAACAGTCGCTCGTCGTGCTCTCCATCGTCATGGTCGCTTTCGTTCTTGCGCGGCCGTTGCATCTCGAGCCTGCCACGATCGCCATGTTCGGCGCCGCCATATTGATGCTGCTCGACAACTGGACGCACCACTCCGAAAAGGCGGCGAAAAACATTCACCAGACCTTCGGCGATGTGGAATGGATCACCATCTTTTTCTTCATAGGCCTGTTTATCGTGGTGCATGGTGTCGAGGTGGGCGGACTGCTTCACCTGCTTGCAGATAAGCTCGTCGCCGCTACCGGCGGCAATATGGCACATGCGGGATATGCCATTCTGTGGGCGTCCGCGTTTTTGTCGGCAATTGTCGACAACATCCCCTTTGTGGCCACGATGATTCCGCTGATCAAAAGCATGGCTCCCGCTTTTGGCGGCGCCGACAAAATCGAACCGCTGTGGTGGTGCCTCTCGCTCGGGGCTTGCCTCGGCGGCAACGGCACGTTGATCGGCGCCTCCGCCAATCTGACGGTCGCCGGCATCGGCGACCGCAATGGCGTGCCGTTCCGCTTCATCACTTACTCTCTCTACGCGTTCCCGATGATGGTGGTGTCGATCGCGATCAGTCACGTCTACGTTTGGTGGCGATACTTCTAGGCGGTCGGGATTTATGCGATAGCCGTGCTTGACCCAATCCCCGCATCGGGCAGATTCGGCATGGGAAAGTCGGACGGACGGCATCATGCGCTCCGCCATAGTCATTATAACTGCTTTCGCCTTTGGCGGTTTTTTTGCTGGGCCGGCCGAAGCCGCGACCTGCCGTAACACCGGCAGCTTCGACACCTGGCTGGCGAATTTCAAGAAAGAGGCCCTCGCCCAGGGAATTTCTCCGTCGGTGCTCACCGCTGCCTCGCCCTATCTTCAGTTCGAACAGCGCATCATCAACCGAGACCGCGCACAGGGCGTATTCAACCAGTCATTCCTGAAATTCTCCGACCGTATGATCGCCGGCTACCGGATGCAGAACGGCCAGCAGCAAATTAAAAGCCATGCGGCGCTATTCGCGAAGGTCGAAAAGGAATTCGGCGTTCCGGCACCCATCCTGGCTGCGTTCTGGGGCCTGGAAAGTGATTTCGGCAAGAACACCGGCAAAAGCAACGTATTCGCGGCCATCACCACCCTCGCCTATGACTGCCGGCGACCGGATTATTTTCGACCGCAACTTTTCGATGCATTGCGCATTGTACAACGCGGCGATCTTACAATCGACGAGATGCAGGGTGGCGACTGGGCGGGCGAACTCGGCGCCATGCAGTTCACGGCATCCGATTACTACAAATACGCCGTCGACTACGATGGCGATGGCCGCCGCAACCTGGTCAAGAGCACGCCGGACACGATCGCGTCAGCCGCAAACTTCTTGAAGAACCTTGGCTGGAAACGCGGCGAGCCATGGCTTGAGGAAGTCAGGCCGACACGCGACTTGCCGTGGGATCAGGCCGATCTGGCCATCCAGCATCCTCGTTCGCAATGGACGGCCTGGGGCGTGCGTTCCGCGCACGGCACACTGCCGGCGGATGGGGTGAAGGCATCCTTGCTGCTGCCTATGGGCCGCCGCGGACCGGCCTTTCTGGCTTACGACAAT
>DASSYU010000004.1:0-3448 GCA_035703125.1 Pseudolabrys sp.
CCACGATTGGTTGGCGAGCTATCCTGTCGACAGTTGGCGCATGGCGGCCGAGGAAAGCCGCGCGGGCGGAATGACCGGCATGGGCATTCACGTGCTCGATTGCTTCCGCGACTTGGTCGGGCCGATGAAACGGATCAGCGCTCTTTCGAGAGCGCGCGTCCTCAAGTTGCCGACAGGCGATACCACTGCCGCGCTGATCGAGTTCGAAAATGGCGCGACCGGAACGCTGGGCACGACGATCAAGACGCCGTTCGACTGGCGTATCGCCCTCTATGGCGAGAACTGCAGCGCCGAGAGCGTCAGCGAGACGCGCGCGATCGTGCGCCGCCCAGGCAAGGAGCCCCAAGTGATCGACCGCGCGGCCGACAATCATCTAGGCCGCAATCTCGATTATTTCGCGAAGGCTGTGCTTGGGCAGGGTACGTTCCCGATTTCACCCGCCGGCATCCTGCAGACGGCGGCCGCGCTTGAGGCCGTCTTCAAATCGGCGGATGCCAACGGCGCCTGGACGACAGTTTAGCGCTCGCGAGTGGGCGCAGATCCGTTTCGACGGTGGTGCCGCCTGCGTGCAGCGCGCGTTTGGAATTGCGCAGCCACGCGATGCGTTACTGTGCGGTCCAGCCGCCATCGACCGGGATCGCAACGCCTGTGACGTTATGGGCCGTTGGGTGGGCAAGCCACAGCGCCAGAGCCCCGATTTCTTCCGGACGGGATGTCCGCCGACTTGGTTGTTTTTCGGCGAGCAAGCTGGCGATCGCGGGCATTCTGTCTCCCCCCACCTCGGCCGCGCGCGCGGAAATCTGCGGTTCAATAATCGCCGTTTCGGTCCAGCCCGGACAGATGCAGTTCACGGTTATCCCGCCGCTGTCGCGCGAACCTGCCCGCGCGTATTCGAGCGCGGCGACCCGCGACAGTCCGACCAATCCGAACTTGGCGGAAACGTAAGGCGCCTTATCGACCGAAGCTACCAATCCGTGCACCGACGCAATGTTGATTACGCGTCCGTAGCCGCGTTTCGCCATCTGCGGCAGCGCCCGGCGCATGGTATGGAACGCGCCCGACAGATTCACCGCTAGAATATCGTCCCAAAGCTGTTGCGTGACCTCGGCGAGGCTGGCGGTCTGCTGGATCCCGGCGTTATTGACGAGAATGTCCGGTCCGCCCCAAGCCACAATCGCATCCATCATGAAACTGATGGCGGCAGGCTTGCGCATGTCTGCATCAAAAAACCGCGCCTCCGGAGCTCCCGCCTTGCGCATCGTTTGAACAGCGTCATCCGCCTGTTCGCGAGTCGCAAGGCCGTGCACTGCCAGACGGGCTCCGGCCGAGGCAAGTGCCTGGCCGATCGCGAGGCCGATACCCTGAACCGAGCCGGTCACGAGTGCGGTGCGGCCCTCAAGAAAACGTTCCTGCATGAATCATCCCACTCTGACGTCTGCCGTCTTCACCAGCCTTGCTCTGAGCTCGGTCTTGAGTACCTTGCCGTAGTTGTTCTTCGGCAGTTCCTTTTCGACAACATACAATTTCGGCCGCTTAAAGCGGGCGATATGCTCCACGCAGTGGCGATCAAGCTCGGCAATATCGATGTTCGCGCCCGGCCTGGCCACGACGAAGGCGACAACATCCTCACCCCATTCAGCGCTTGGTCGTCCCACAACCGAGACCTCAAGAATTGCCGGGTGCAGAAGGAGCGCTTCCTCCACCTCCCGTGGATAGATGTTTGTGCCGCCGGAAATGATCACGTCCTTCGATCTGTCTTTCAGCGTGAGGAAGCCGTCATCGTCCATTGAGCCGACATCGCCCGTCCAAAGCCAGCCGTCTCGTATCGTTTTGGTTGTCGCCTCCGGGTTGCGCCAATAGCCGAGCATGACGGGAGCACCACGGACCAGAACTTCGCCAGTTTCTCCCACAGGCAGCCGCTGTCCGTCTTCGTCGCCGATACGAATCTCGACGCAGGATTGAGCAATGCCCACAGATCCAAGCCTCTCGCGCCAACGCGGGTGACTGCGGTCGGCAACCATAGCCCGCGACAACGCCGTAATTGTCATTGGACTCTCGCCCTGGCCGTATATCTGTACAAAGCGGGGCCCCATCACTGCGACCGCTTCTTCGATATCGGCCACATACATCGGCCCACCTCCGTAAACGATGGTGCGGATGCCGTCGCCATTTGATCCTTTCGTCCTTGCCTGATCAACCAGACGCCGCACCATGGTCGGTGCCGCAAACATCGAAATATCGCGCAGCGAACGTGCGAGCATGAGGACTTCATCGGCGTCAAATCCGCCCGCCTCGGGGACGACGTGGCGGGCGCCGCGCATAACATGCATGAAGTTGTAAAGCCCGGCTCCGTGGGACATCGGCGCCGCATAAAGGATCGCATCAGCAGTATGTACCTCGTCGACGTCGACGAAATAGCTGAACGCCATGGCGTGCAGGTTGCCGTTGGAAATCATGACGCCCTTCGGCTTGCCAGTGGTGCCGGAGGTGTAGAAGAGCCAAGCTAGGTCGTCGCGGCTGCGCGACACCGGCGCTGACATTGGCTCGGCATTACACAATATGGCGAATTCTCTGCTTTTGACGGCGACGGCGGCGGCAAGCCCCGGCAATCTTTCGATCAGCGGAATTAAGTCGGCCGCAGCTGATTCGGAAACCAAAACTACCTTGGCTTCGGCGTTCTCGATGATCCAGGCAGCCTCCTTCGCATGTAGCTTGAAATTGATCGGGACGACAACGGCGCCAGCAAACCAGATTGCGTAGAGCAGTTCGAGATATTCGACACAATTTGCCATAACGATCGCGACGCGATCGCCTGGGCTGACGCCCAGACGCTCCCGCAACGCTGAAGCCAGACAGGCAACTCGCCGGGCAAATTTGGTGTAGTCGGCCACGATGTCTTTGCTGCTGAGGAGCGCCGGCGTATTCGGCAGACGACGCGTTGTACGAACCAACCACTCTGCAAGATTCATCTTAGATCCGGTGTGCCAAACGAGTGTTCGCTCGGGTGCGCAACCCGCGATCGAGCTGCGCGATGGCGCGATCCCAAATGTTATGGATATGGGCGACCTCCGCCTCGAAGCGTTCCAGGAACATGCGCGCCTGCATCGACAGCTTGCGGCGCGTCGGCTGAATCACCACGAACTCGGCATGCAGCTCGGGATTGACGATCGGGTTCACGATCAATTCACCGCGTCCGATATCGTTGACTGAAATGACGCTCGGAAGGATCGTGACCCAATCGGACCGGGCGACGAATTCGAGTGTCGCGATCATCGCGTCCATTTCGAGCATCGCCTCGATCTCGACTCCGTGCGCCTGAAAATAGGTCTCGAGATTGCGGCGCCGGATATTGTCCGGACTCGGCGCGACGATCTTGAGGGGGCGGCATTCTGACAGGCGCACGGGCGCCAGCGGCTTAAAGCCGGCGCGCGGTCCCGAGATCAGCATC
>DASSYU010000040.1:0-2255 GCA_035703125.1 Pseudolabrys sp.
GAAGGGCCGCCAGCAAGACAAGCGTCAGCAAGACAAGCGTCAGCCGGCCAACCGGTAGACGCCGTCAATCGCCGGCTGGCCATCGGTTGCGACGATGCCGCGTACAACCAGATCCTCCAGATGCGCAAGTACGGAGAGGCCGGCAGCGCCGGTCAGGCGCGGGTCGATGCCGATATAAATCGCACGCACGATAGTGGGGATATCGGTCGCGCCTTTCGAAAGACGGTGCAGGATCGAATCTTCGCGCGCCTTGCGATGCAGGATATAGTAGTTCACGAAGCGCGGTGCGTCGGCGATCGCCGGGCCGTGGCCCGGGAAATAGACCGTCTCCTTGCGCCGCGCGAGCTTGTGCAGCGAAGCCATGTAGTCGCTCATAGCGCCGTCCGGCGGCGCGACAATCGAGGTCGCCCAGGCCATCACGTGATCCCCGGCGAACATCAAGTTCTTCCCGTTGACAGCATAGGCCATGTGATTGGCGGTATGGCCTGGCGTCGTCACCGCCTCGATGGTCCAGCCGTCGCCGCTGACGCGCTCACCGTCCTTAAGCGCAACGTCAGGGCGGAAATCGCGGTCGGCGCTCGCATCGAGCGGGTTGAGCTCGCCGATATGCAAAGGCCGCGCGGCGCGATGCGGGCCCTCGGCATAGACCGTCGCACCCGTTGCCGCCTTGATGGCCGGCACGGCCGGTGAATGATCGCGGTGGGTATGGGTGACGAAAATATGCGTCACCGTCTCGCCGCGCACGGCGTCGAGCAGCGCACCGACATGCGCCGGATCATCGGGGCCCGGATCGACGATCGCGACTTTCCCGCGGCCAAGGATATAGCTCACGGTTCCCTTGAAGGTGAATGGACCCGGATTGTTGGCCATGACTCGCCGCACGCCCGGCACCGGCTCGTCCACCACGTCCGGCGCAAGCTCGAGATTTTTGTCGAAGGGAATGTCGTCGTTCATTTGTCCTCGGACGTAGTTGCGGGAACCGGCCTACCACTATTTCGGCCATCCTTGCACCCTGGCGATCGGCAGATGCCCGATGTCCTTCGCGCATTGAGCCTATGCGCGTTACCCGGCCGAAGTACCGGCGCCCATTCCATTCGTGGTGTAACGCGACGGCTCAGTGAATTTCGGGCTCGGGAACCGCGCCAAGCGGTGCGAGAAAATCGAAATCGCAGCCCTCGTCGGCTTGCCCGATGTGCTCCGAATAAAGCGCGCCATAGCCGCGTGGGTAGCGAGGTGCGGGCTGCTTCCAGCTGGCGCGGCGGCGGGCGATTTCTTCCTCGGGCACATGAAGATGGATCCGGCGCGCGGCGACGTCGACTTCGATCTCGTCGCCCGTCTTCACGAAAGCGAGCGGCCCGCCGACAAAACTTTCCGGAGCCACATGCAAAATGCAGGCGCCGTAGCTGGTGCCGCTCATGCGCGCGTCGGATATGCGCAGCATGTCGCGCACGCCCTGCTTCAACAGCTTCTTCGGGATTGGCAGCATGCCCCACTCCGGCATGCCGGGCCCACCCTTCGGGCCGCCGTTCTTGAGCACCAGAATGTGGTCGGGCGTCACATCCAGATCGTCACGATCGACCTCGTGCGCCATGTGGTTGTAGTCCTCGAATGCGATCACCCTGCCGCGGTGCTTGAGCAGGCGCTTTTCGGCGGCGGACGGCTTCATCACGCAGCCGCGCGGCGCGAGATTGCCGGTGAGCACCGCGGTGGCGCCCTCGCGCGACACCGGATCGCTGAGCGGGTGAATTACGTCGCGTTTGTAGACCTCGGCACCGGCGATGTTGTCGCCGATGCTCTTGCCGGTCACGGTCAGGCAGGACAGATCGAGCGCGCTTTTGAGCTCGCCCATCAGGGCGCGCAAGCCGCCGGCGTAAAAGAAATCCTCCATCAGGAATTTTCCGGATGGCCGCACATTGGCGAGTACCGGAATCTCGCGCGAGATCTCGTCGAAGCGCTTCATGTCGAGCTTGAGGCCGGCGCGGCGCGCCATCGCCACCACGTGAATGATGGCATTGGTCGAGCCGCCCAATGCCATGTGAACGCGGATGGCGTTGTCAAAGGCAGGCGACGTCAGGATTTTCTCCGGCGTCAGGTCCTCCCAGACCATCTCGACAATACGACGGCCGGCGGCGGCGCACATGCGCGGATGTGCTGCGTCGGCCGCGGGAACCGAGGAAGCGCCCGGCAGCGCAAGGCCCAAAGCCTCGGTAATCGCCGTCATCGTTGCCGCCGTGCCCATCACCATGCAGGTGCCG
>DASSYU010000045.1:0-11000 GCA_035703125.1 Pseudolabrys sp.
CCGCCTGCACCGTCTACAACCGAAAGAGCTTCGACCCGGAGCATCTTGTACGCACGCTAGCCGACGGGCATGCGACGTTCACCTCGCTGGTGCCGACGCATTACATCATGATGCTCGGTCTTTCTTCCGAGATCCGCGCAAAGCACGACGTCTCGGCCGTCACCAAACTGATGGTGTCGTCAGCGCCGGCACGGCGCGACACCAAGCTCGAAATTATGGACTACTTCAGAAATTCCGGCCTGTTCGAGCTTTACGGCTCCACGGAAGCCGGATGGGTCACCATGCTTCATCCGGACGAACAGTTCACCAAACTCGGCTCGGTCGGCCGCGAATGCGTCGGGTCGCGGCCCATCCGAATTCTCGATGCTGACGGCAACGACGTGCGCGACGGCGAGCCAGGCGAGCTCTATTCGTGCAACACCTACACGTTCGACGGCTACTGGAAGCTGCCCGACAAGACCCGCGACGCATTCCGCGGCGACTACTGCACCGTCGGCGATCTCGCCCGCCGCGACGGGGACGGCTACATTCATCTCGTCGACCGCAAGAGCAACATGATCATCTCCGGCGGCGAGAATGTTTATCCCTCCGAAGTGGAATCGTTGGTCGGCGGCCATCCTAAGGTTAAGGATGTCGCCGTCATAGGCGTTGCCGACGAAAAGTGGGGCGAGCGTGTTCACGCCGTCATCATCGCGCGCGACGGTGAAGCGCCGACCGCCGAAGAAATCATGGAATGGTGCAAAGACCGTATCGCCGGCTACAAGCGGCCGCGATCGATTTCGTTCATTGCCGAAGAGGACATGCCGCGGACCGCCACCGGAAAGATCCTGCACCGCGTCCTGCGCACGAAATACACGCCAACGGGAGCGAATTCATGAGCAAGTCCGCAATCCAGTCGCAAGATCTCAACGCGGATCAGCAGTCCTGCGCGGCCTGGATTGCACGGTTTCTCAAGGCGCGTGGCATCGATCGGATCTTCGGGCTGCAGGGTGGACACATCCAGCCAATCTGGGATCACGTGGCGCGACAAGGAATCCGAATCATCGACGTGCGCGATGAAGGCGCTGCGGTCCATATGGCGCACGCCCATGCCGAACTCACCGGCCAGTTCGGCGTGGCCATGGTAACCGCCGGACCCGGCGTGACGAACACGGTCACCGCGATTGCAAACGCATCACTCGCCCGCATACCCGTCCTTCTGATCGGCGGCTGCACGTCGCGCCCGCAAGCCAACATGGGTCCGCTGCAGGACATTCCGCACGTCGACATCCTTCGTCCTGTGACACGCACCTCTCGCACAGCGCGCGTTCCCGAACAGGTTATTCGTGAGCTCGACGAGGCCGTGGCGCGTGCGATGGGCGACAATGGCGAACCCGGACCCGTCTACCTCGAGGTGCCAACCGATGTGCTGCGCACGCATGTGCCGCCGCAACTCGTTCTCGATGAATGGATCAATCCGAAGCCGCCGCGCGCAATCCCTCCTGATCCCGTCGCCGTGAGGGAGGCGGTGGACGTGTTCTGGTCGGCGAAGCGTCCGGTGGTCATCACCGGCCGGGGCGCGAGGCAGGCAGGGCCGGCCCTCGTGCGGCTGCTCGAGTCGACCGGCGCGCTTTATCTGGACACGCAGGAGAGCCGCGGGCTCGTTCCGGCCGACCATCCGTCGACTGCGGCGGCTGTGCGCGCGGCCGCGATGACCGACGCCGACGTCGTCTTGCTCATCGGGCGCAAGCTCGATTACCAGGTCGGCTACGGCTCGCCAGCCGTCTTTCCCAATGCGCGCTTCATTAGGATTTCCGACAGCCCTGGCGAACTGATCGACAATCGCCGCGGTCAGCCGGAACTGCTCGCCTCGCCTCATCTTGCGTTGCAAGCGATGATCGCCGCCGCCGGTAACCGCGAAAGCGGCATCGACAAGACCTGGGCCGACGGCCTGCGTAAACGTCACCGCGACCGCATTGCCGCCGCCGAGACCGCGAAGGACAAGCCGACAACCGGCAGCGACGGCAAAATCCATCCACGCGTCATTTTCGATGCGGTCGCCGCCACCGCGCCGCCGAACTATATCGCAATCGCGGATGGTGGCGATCTGCTGAGCTTTGCTCGCACCGGACTGGCCGCCACCACTTACATGGATGCCGGTGCATTCGGTTGTCTCGGTGTCGGCGTCCCCTTCGCGATCGCGGCGGCCCTTGCCATGCCGGACCGGCAGGTCATCTCGGTCAATGGCGATGGTGCCTTCGGCATCAACGCCATGGAAATCGACACTGCTGTCCGGCATGGCGCAAAAGTGGTCTTCATCGTGTCGAACAACGCCGCCTGGAACATCGAGCGCCTTGATCAGGAAATGAATTATGGCGGGCGCGTCGTCGGCACGACCTTGCGCCACTCGGACTATGCGGGCCTCGCCCGCTCCCTTGGTGCGCACGGCGAGCGGGTTGAAAAGCCATCGGAACTGGAAGGTGCGTTGCATCGCGCGCTGAAGAACGCGCCGGCGCTGGTCGACGTGGTGACATCCCAATCGGTCCTGTCTACGGATGCCCAGAAGGGCCTCGGCTTTGTGCCAGATTTCCAGGCTTTGACCGCCTGGGATGACGCCGAAAGAAAGCGCCGCGAGCCAAGTTAACTTTACGACACTTGGCGCGGGCTTTGCATTCCTCTAAACGGCGGTCCAGGTTTTGAGGATCCGATGAAACTTCCCCGCCAGTTCTTTGCCTCGCTCGCCACCGGCGCTCCAGCGCCGCTGCGCGAATTGCCGGTGCGGCTGGAGCGCATGATTCATTTCGTTCCACCTCACATTGAAAAAGTGCGGGCGAAAGTGCCGGAGCTTGTCCGGCAGGTCGACGTCGTGCTCGGCAACCTTGAAGACGCTATTCCGGTCGACGCCAAGAAGGCGGCGCGCGACGGCTTTATCGCGATGGCCCGCGCCGCGGATTTCGGCTCGACCGGGCTGTGGACCCGCACCAACGCGCTCAACTCGCCGTGGGCGCTCGACGACGTCACCGAGATCGTCGCGGCGGTCGGCAACAAGCTCGACGTGATCATGCTGCCCAAAGTCGATGGACCGTGGGACATCCACTACCTCGACCAGCTGCTTGCGCAGCTTGAAGCCCGGCATCAGCTGAAAAAGCCGATCCTGATCCATGCCATCCTCGAGACCGCGCAGGGCGTCAACAATGTCGAGGCGATCGCGTGCGCCTCCCCGCGCATGCATGGCATGAGCCTCGGCCCCGCGGATCTCGCCGCCTCGCGCGCTATGAAGACAACGCGCGTCGGCGGCGGACATCCCGACTACAAGGTGCTCGCGGACGCGCAAGGGGATGCTCCACGGGCGTCATCGCAGCAGGATCTCTGGCATTACACGATTGCAAAGATGGTCGATGCCTGCGCCGCCGCCGGCATCAAGCCGTTCTATGGTCCGTTCGGTGACTTCGCCGACCCCGCCGGTTGCGAGGCGCAGTTCCGCAATGCCTTCCTGATGGGGTGTGTCGGCGCCTGGTCGCTCCATCCATCGCAGATCGCGATCGCCAAAAACGTGTTCTCGCCCGACCCCGCCGAGGTTGCCTTCGCCAGGAAAATCGTTGCCGCCATGCCCGACGGCGCCGGCGCTGTCATGATCGATGGCAAGATGCAGGACGATGCCACATGGAAGCAGGCGAAAGTGCTCCTCGACCTGGCGAAACTGGTTGCTGCCAAAGACCCCGAGGCGGGCAAGCGCTACGGCTTGTGACTTTTTGAGAATTCGAATGGACAAGATGCGAGAAGCAAAGTTCAAGATCGGCCAGGTGGTGAAGCACCGCGTCCATCCTTTCCGCGGCGTGATCTTCGATATCGATCCGGTGTTCAACAACACCGAGGAATGGCTACAGTCCATCCCAACGGACATGCGTCCGCATAAGGATCAGCCATTCTACCATCTGTTCGCCGAAAACGCGGAGACCGAATACATCGCCTACGTATCCGAACAGAACCTGTTGCCGGACACATCCGGAAAGCCGGTCCGTCATCCTGACGTCGCGGAGGTTTTCGTGCGCGACGACAGCGGTGACTACCGGCCACGCAACTCGCAGGTACACTGAACCGGTGAGCACAAAGAAAAAAGGCGCAGCTCGTGCTGCGCCTTTTCCCTTGTATTGATGTTTTTCGTTACTTCTTTTGCGCCGGAGCGGGTGCTGGCGCAGGTGCGCCAGGCGCCTGGCTCTGTTGCCCTTCCAGCTTCTTGCGCGCTTCTTCGGCTTTCTTCTGCAGCTCTTCCTGAAGTTTGCGCTGCTGCTCCTCGAAGGCTTTCGGATCGGTAGGCGGGCCGTCGTAGGCCTTGGCAAAATCATTCAACGGTAGCGGCAGGCTGATCGGCGTGCCCTGCATGTTGATCGCCTGCACGACGATGTTCTGCCCCTTCTTCATCTTGGTGATCATGTCGTCAGTGACGGGGTAATCCGCCATGCATCCGACCGGGAAGCAGATCTTGTAGGGCTGCTGCACCGGCTGTTGCTGGTCAATGAGCAGCCGCGTGCCGTGTGCGAGCTGCATGCCGAGCGGAACGGTGACTCGCAGGACCTTCGCGTCGCCTTCCGGCTCGAACAATTGAACGATAGCAACAGGCATTCCGTTCTCGAGGCGGCCGTCTTTAGTGATCACGCAAACCTTCTTGTTGCCCGTGTCCTGTCCCTGGCCGCAGACTTTCATCCATGGCGAGTACATCAGTTGCGGCTGGTCACCGACCTGCTGTTGCGGCTGTGCCGGCTGCAAAGGCTGTGCCGGTTGCGCCTTCGGCGCCGCCTTGGGCGCCGCCTTGGGCTGCTGCTGCTGTTGCTGTGCAGAAGCAGCGCCCGCAAACAACGTTGCTGCCAAAGTCATGACCATGGTGGCGGTCCACGCCCGGCCCCAAGGCCGGACCGATACGGTCCGATAATCCATTGACTGTTCCCTTGTTTTTCCGTCCGCGGCGAATGACGCCCCTAATTGCCGCTGGTTGCCCGGCTCTGTCCGGGTCAAATACGGCGGGAGCGTGACGCCTGATAGCCGAATTCCCTTCTGCAATAAAGCCACGAATGCGCTGAAAATGCGGCCCGTCCTAGCCCTGCCGCCTTATGATAAATTCCTGCAAAACCGGACCGAATCGCATTCGCCCGACACTCGCGCCGCCCTCAACTGCCCTTGCGGGGACCTGCTTTCGTCCGTCGCGACGTTTCGTCGTGCTCGGCGCATTGTCTGCGACCGCGTTCGGTTTGCGGCCAGCACACGCTCAGCGAGCTGTTCACGCCATAGCAATGCACGGGGAACCGGCATGGGGGCCGGACTTCACCCATCCGACCTACGCCAATGTGCAAGCGCCGAAAGGCGGGCAACTGACGCAAGGCGTGCTCGGCGCCTTCGACTGCCTCAACCCATTCATCGTGAAAGGATTGCCGGCTGCCAATATGAGGGGTTACATCGTCGAAAGCCTGCTCGCCCGCGGCTACGACGAGCCGTTCACGCTCTACGGCCTGCTGGCCGATCACATCGCTACCGATGCCGCACGCTCCTACGTCAGCTTCAGGATCAATCCGGCAGCGCGCTTCGCCGACGGCAAGCCGGTTACGCCGTCTGACGTGATTTTTTCCTGGGAGCTGTTGCGCGACAAAGGCCGGCCAAATTTTCGCACCTATTACATCAAGGTCACCAAAGCCGAAGCGACCGATACTCGCACGGTGCGCTTCGACCTTTCCGGCGCCGACGACCGTGAATTGCCCCTCATCATCGGACTTATGCCGGTGCTCGCAAAGCACGCCGTCAACGCCGATACCTTCGAGGACACCAGCTTCGACCCGTTGCTTGGCAGCGGACCCTACACCGTCAGCAATGTAAAACCCGGCGAGAGCGTCACCTTCACGCGCGACAAGAATTACTGGGGACGCGATCTCGCAATCAATCGCGGTCTCTGGAATTTCGATACGATCCGTTACGACTATTACCGCGACGGCAACACGCACTTCGAGGCGTTCAAGAAGGGGCTCTACGATTTACGAGTCGAAACTGATCCGGGGCGCTGGCAGACGGCTTACGACTTTCCTGCCATGCGCGACGGCCGTGTCGTCAAGGAAGACCTGCCCTACGGATTGCCCAAGGGCATGCAAGGCCTGGTGTTCAATACGCGGCGCGCGATCTTCTCTGATGTGCGCGTGCGAGAGGCGATCCTGCAGTTGTTCGACTTCGAATGGCTCAACCGCACATACTTCTTCAGCCTCTATAAGAGAACCGCGAGCTATTTCGATGGCTGCGACCTCTCTGCACACGGCGTGCCGGCCAATGCGCGTGAGCGCGAGTTGCTGGCTCCATTCCCCGGCGTCGTCCGGGCCGACATCATGGACGGCGCCTGGTCCCCGCCCGTTACCGACGGCTCAGGACAGGACCGTTCTGTGCTCCGCCACGCCTTCGCGCTCTTCAAGGCCGCCGGCTACGAGCTCAAGGGCACCCAACTGCTGCATACCGCGACCGGACGGCCGCTGTCGTTCGAAATCCTAACCACCACGCGAGATCAGGAACGCGTTGCGCTTGCCTTCGTTCGCAATCTCAAGCGCGCCGGAATCGAGGCCCGCGTGCGCACCGTCGATGCCACGCAATACGAACGGCGCCGCATCGCTTTTGATTTCGACATGATCGAGTACCGATGGGAGCAATCTTTGTCGCCTGGCAACGAGCAGCTGTTCTATTGGGGCTCAGCTGCCGCTGATCAGCAGGGCAGCCGCAACTACATGGGCGTCAGGTCGAAAGCGGTCGACACCATGATCGGCGCCATGCTCGGCGCGACAAGTCGCGAGAATTTCGTCGCCGCTACCCGTGCGCTCGATCGGGTCCTGCTGTCCGGCTTCTATGTAGTGCCGCTCTATTTCCCGCCCGTGCAATGGGTGGCGCGCTGGGCGCGAATCGCGCATCCCTCTCGAACGTCGCTGTTCGGCTATTTGCCGGAAACATGGTGGCAGAAGGACCTCAGGCCTTGAGGCGCTGGCGATGATCCTCAGCGAAATTAACCGGACATCTGGCATCACCACAACGCTTGATGATCTCTTTCGACGTGCCGCGGTGCGTCACCCCGATTCCCCCGCACTCGTTGACGCGCCTAACCGCCAGAGTTTCACGGATGGCGCGCCACGCACCCTGAGTTTCGCGCAGACCGACCACGCAATTTCCGCGGTCGCGGCACGCCTGCGTTCTTTCGGTCTGCCAACCGACGCCGTCGTGGCGATGCAATTACCCAATACGGTCGACAGTATCGTCGCGTTCCTCGGAATTCTGCGCGCCGGCATGATCGCCGCGCCCGTGCCGCTGCTCTGGCGCCGCCGCGACATGGTCGATGCACTTGGCCGCGTCGGCGCAAGAGCGATCGTGACATGCGCCCGTGCTGGCCGCGTCGCACATGCGGACATCGCGATGCATACGGCGGCGGCCCTGTTTCCCATCCGGCATATCTGCGGCTTCGGCCGGGATTTGCCTGACGGGGTTGCGTCACTCGACGACGTCTTTTCGTCGGGCGGCGCCGATCTCGCTGTCACGCCTGTCCGCCCGGATGCCGCAGCCGCGCATGTCGCAGCTGTAACATTCGGGGTCGATGTGCGAGGTCCCACTCCGATGGCACGCAGTCATATTGAACTCATCAGCGGTGGGCTCGCCATTGTGCTGGAAGGCGGAATCGCGTCCGATGCGCGTCTGCTGTCGACGGTCCCCGTTGGCTCATTCGCGGGTCTCGCGCTTACCCTGATGCCCTGGCTTCTGTCAGGCGGGACGTTGCATCTGCATCATGGATTCGAGCCACTCACGTTTGGCGCGCAGCGCGACGCAACCGACTTTAACGCCATGACGCTGCCTGCGGCTGCATTGCCCGCAATGGCTGCCGCGGGCCTTCTTGGTAGCGAGGCATGTACGCTTGTTGCATTGTGGCGTGCGCCTGAACGGGTGATGGCGGCGAAATCGATCGAGAATGCACCGGCCGTGATCGATGTTTCGAGCTTCGGAGAAACCGGCATCATTGCTGCGCGGCGAAATGTGAATGGGCCTCCACTCCCTATTCCGCACGGGGTCATCAGCGTGCCGCGCGGTGCGATTGGCGCGATGACGGTCATCGAGACGGCGCGCAGCGGAACGGGCACGCTTTTGCTGTGTGGCCCCATGGTCCCGGCCGCCGCGTTTCCCCTGGGCGCGGACGCACCCCACGTTTCGCCCGACCGCGCCGGCTACTTTGACAGCGGATATGCCTGCCGGCTCGATGCATTGAACCAGACGATCGCGATAACCGTGCCACCTCCCAACATCGTCAGCATCGGCGGCTATCGAATGCGGCAAAACGACCTCGACGCCTGCCTTGAAAAGGCAGCACCCGACGCAACCATCGTCGCGCTTCCCGATCGCACGCTCGGACACCGGCTCGCGGGTGCCGCTCAGGACAAGAAAGCGGTCGCCTCCGCGCTGAAGGCGCAAGGCGCCAATGCGCTGATATCAGGCGCATTTCACCATCGTGGCACCGCTGACGTCGCGTAGTTTCGACTCTTCGTTGACAGGGTATTAACAGCGCTCGACTAGATTGACGCCACCCACAAACGCGCGTGCGCCCGGATGTCGCTGCAAGGTCCGCTGATCGTGGTCGCCCAACAACCGGCGGCCGAGCTGGTGGAGGCGCTGAGCACGGCGGGCGCTTTTCCAATCGTCGAATCCAAGTGGGCCGATGCGCCGGCCGCCTTCGTCACCGTCAAGCCTGCCGCAATTGTCATCGCCGAGCCAGGCGCGCCGGCCAACATCGCTTCGGCCCGCATGCTGTGCCTGCAGGTCGCAACAGTGAGCGGCCCGATCGTCCCCGTCATCGCCCGTGTCTGCGGGGATGACGATGCAGCGGTGCCCATCGCGCTGCCGGCCGACGCAACTCTGCCGGTCGACCGCCTGCTCGCCCGACTCCAGTTCGCCATGCGCGTGCGCGCGCTGCATGCGACGGTTCTACGCCGTATCGAGCTGTTCACTTCGCATGACGGCAAGTTGCCGGCGCTGCCGGTCGGCGACGCGCTGGTCGATGCGACTGTCCTCATTGCCGGCCGCGGGCCCCTTTACCCGACGCTCAGCGTCGCCATGGGTGAGCGTGTGAAGGTTGCCGGCGCGCTGAGTGTGGGAGCCGCCGCGCGTCATCTCAACATGCGTGACATTGATGGTATCGTCGTCGGTGACGGCTTCTCTCCGCGAATGGTGGAGGCATTTCTGACCGTGCTGGCGCAGGAGCCGCGGTTTCGCGACATCCCGGTCGCTGTGATCGGCGAAACGCCACCCGAATTTGCGGATGCCCTGCCCAACATCGAGCATGTCAACGCCGACCCGACGCGGCTCGTCACGCGGATCATTCCGCTGGTTCGCCTGCGCGCCTTCGAAGCGCGGCTCAAGCGCATGCTCAAGTCGCTTAACACCGACGGCGTGTTCGACCCGCAAAGCGACCTCCTCACGCGGAATTCGTTCTGGCATGACCTGAAGATTTGCGATTAACGAGGCGGCCGACCGCAGCATGCCGCTGTCTGTCGCGCGCTTTTCATTCGGCAAGGATCTGGACGAGCGCGCCAGTCTCGACGCCGCGCGGCTGATGTCGCGGCTGATCCGCAACATCGACTTCGCGACGCGCGACGAGGAAGGCGCCATTTTGGTCGCGTTCACCCAAACCGACCTGCGCAACACGCACGTGATCGTCCGCCGTATCGCAATCTCGCTGAAGCGGATGATCCTCACGCCCCAGGGCGAGGAGCCGCCGGCAGCGAATGTCACACTGGCGACGTTGAAGGCCGGCGACACGCTCGACACGCTGATGATGCGCGTCGTCGGCAGCCGCATGGTTGCGGCGGAATAGACGGCGGCCTAGGCTTCCCGTAAAGGGAGCCTCCAATGCCCAGCCATCAACCGGTTCGTATCGACGTTGTTTCCGACGTGGTCTGCCCGTGGTGCTTCATCGGCAAGTGCCGGCTCGAGAAGGCGATCGCGCTCAACCCCGACATTCCCGTCGAGGTGCACTACCGCCCCTATTTTCTTAATGACTGGATTCCGCGTGAAGGCATATCGCGCGAGGAGTACCTGACCGCCAAGTTCGGCTCTCCCGAGCGCTACAATGGAATTGCGCAGCGTGTCCGCGCGACGGCGGCGTCCGAAGGGCTGACCTATGCCATGGACAAGATCAGCCGGCAGCCCAATACGCTCGATGCCCATCGCCTGATCCGCTGGGCCGAAGGCATCGGCAAGGCCGCCGAGATGAAGCAAAAATTGATGGACCTTTATTTCACCGAAGGTGCTGACCTCACCAACCACGCCGTCCTGGTCCAGGCCGCTGCCGACATCGGGCTTGATGCCGAGGATGTCCGCGGGGCACTCGCGAGTGACAAGGACGTCGCCGAGGTCGAGCGGGAGGCGCTTTCTGCCAAGGAAGCGGGCATTCAAGGCGTGCCCTGCTTCATCCTCGGAGGAAAGTTCGCGATCTCAGGGGCGCAGGCGCCGGAAGATCTCGCCGAAGCGATTGTGCGCCTGTCCGAGGCGGCCGACGCCGCCGAGTAGCTCCAGGACCGCTCATGAAAATAACCGCCGCCGTGGTGCATGAGCGCTCCGGCCCGTTCAACGTCGAGCAACTGGATCTCTGCGATCCGCGCAACGACGAGTTGCTGGTCGAGGTGGTGACTAGTGGCATGTGCGCCACCGACCTGCACGGCCGCGATGCTTACTATCCGACCAAGTTTCCCAAGGTGTTCGGTCACGAGGGCGCCGGCATCGTGCGCGCGATCGGCAACACGGTCACGCGGTTCAAGCCGGGCGACCATGTGGTGATGGCCTATCCATGGTGCGGCGAATGCCCGAACTGCAAGTCGCAGCGGCCGAGCTACTGCCTGCATGCTTTCGATCTGAAGATGAACGGCACCCGCGCCGACGGTTCGACGCTGCATTCGAAGGACGGCAAGCCGGTCTACAGCGCCTTCTTCCAGCAGTCCTCGTTCGGCAATTTCACCATTGCCAAC
>DASSYU010000113.1:0-6780 GCA_035703125.1 Pseudolabrys sp.
CGCTTCACGGCGCTTGGGCCGCTCATGCAGAAGATCGGCAACGGCGTGAAGGGCATAGCCTGGAATACCGAGCATGAAGTCGAGCTTTTAAAGCGCCTGAACGGCGAGGTGACGGAGGAGGGGGCGACGAAGGGGCTGGCCCGCATCGACACCGACATCGACGCCACCGAAGTCATTCTTTCTCTTGCGCCGGAAACGAACGGCGAGGTTGCGGTCAAGGCATGGGAATCGCTGTCGAAGACCACCGGCCTTGATCACAAGCATCTCGCCATTTCAAAGGAAGACGAGAAAATCCGCTTCCGCGACGTGGTTGCGCAGCCGCGAAAGATCATTTCGGCGCCGACCTGGTCGGGCCTGGAATCCGAGAAGGTCTGTTACAACGCCGGCTATACCAACGTTCACGAGATGATCCCCTGGCGAACGCTGTCCGGACGCCAGCAGCTTTACCAGGATCACCTGTGGATGCGGGCCTTCGGTGAGGCGCTCTGCGTCTATCGTCCGCCGGTCGATCTAAAGGCCGTAAAGCCGGTGATCGACTCCAAGCCGAACGGCGAGAAGCAGATCGTTCTCAATTTCATCACCCCGCACCAGAAGTGGGGCATCCACTCGACCTATACCGACAACCTTTTGATGCTGACCCTGTCGCGCGGCGGGCCGATCGTGTGGATCAGCGAAACCGACGCGAAAAAAGCGGACATCGTGGATAACGACTGGATCGAGGCCTACAACCAGAACGGCGCACTGGTCGCGCGGGCCGTCGTGTCCCAGCGCGTGAAGGACGGCATGTGCCTGATGTATCACGCGCAGGAGAAGATCGTGAACGTGCCGGGCTCTGAAGTGACCGGGCAGCGCGGCGGCATCCACAACTCCGTGACGCGCATCGTGGTCAAGCCGACCCACATGATCGGCGGCTACGCCCAGCAGAGCTACGGCTTCAACTATTACGGCACGATCGGCACCAACCGCGACGAATTCGTCATCATCCGCAAGATGTCGAAAGTCGACTGGCTGGATAAGCCGACTGCCGATCAGCCCGAACCCTTGCCCGTCGCGCCCAAGATGGAGGCCGCAGAATGAAAATCCGCGCACAAGTCGCGATGGTGCTTAACCTCGACAAATGCATCGGGTGCCATACGTGTTCGGTGACCTGCAAGAACGTTTGGACCAACCGCGAAGGGATGGAATACGCGTGGTTCAATAACGTCGAGACGAAGCCCGGCATCGGCTACCCTAAGGACTGGGAAAACCAGGACCGCTGGAACGGCGGCTGGCGCCGCAAGAAGAACGGCAAGATTGAGCCGCGCATCGGCTCGAAGTGGCGCGTTCTCGCAAACATCTTCTCCAACCCCGACCTGCCTGAAATCGACGATTACTACGAGCCCTTCACGTTCGACTACGAGCATCTGCAGACCGCGCCCGAGCTGCAGGCCTCGCCGACCGCACGTCCGCGCTCGCTGATCACCGGCGAGCGCATGGAGAAAATCGAGTGGGGTCCGAACTGGGAAGAGATCCTCGGCACCGAGTTCGCCAAGCGCTCGAAGGACGTCAATTTCGAAGGCATCCAGAAGGACATCTACGGCCAGTTCGAGAACACCTTCATGATGTATCTGCCGCGGCTGTGCGAGCACTGCCTCAATCCGGCCTGCGTCGCGGCGTGCCCGTCGGGCGCAATCTACAAGCGCGAGGAAGACGGCATCGTTCTCATCGATCAGGACAAATGCCGCGGCTGGCGCATGTGCGTATCGGGATGCCCCTACAAGAAGATTTATTTCAACTGGTCGAGCGGGAAATCCGAAAAGTGCATCTTCTGCTACCCGCGCATCGAGGCCGGCCAGCCGACCGTCTGCTCGGAAACTTGCGTCGGCCGCATCCGTTATCTCGGCGTCGTGCTCTATGACGCCGATCGCATCGAGGAAGCAGCGAGCGTGGCGGACGAGCAGGACCTCTATGAGGCTCAACTCGGCATCTTCCTCAATCCGCACGATCCGGCGGTTATTGAGCAGGCGCGGCGTGACGGCATTGCCGACAACTGGCTCGAAGGCGCCCGCCGCTCGCCGGTCTACAAGATGGCGATGGAGTGGAAGGTCGCGTTTCCGCTGCATCCGGAATACCGGACGCTGCCGATGGTCTGGTACGTGCCGCCGCTCTCGCCGATTCAGTCGGCAGCGCAGGCCGGCAAAATCGGGCACGACGGCGAAATGCCGGACGTCCGCAGCCTGCGTATCCCGCTGAAGTACCTCGCCAATCTCCTCACGGCCGGCAAAGAAGAACCGGTCGCACTTGGGCTCGAGCGCATGCTGGCGATGCGCGCCTATATGCGTGCCAAGACGGTGGACGGCGTCATCGACGAGAGTATCGCAAGGCGCGTCGGTCTCAGTGGTCAGGCGATCGAAGACATGTACCACGTGATGGCGATTGCGAATTACGAGGACCGCTTCGTCATCCCGACCGCGCACCGCGAGGTCAACGAAGATGCCTATGATCTGCGTGGATCCTGCGGCTTCTCGTTCGGTAACGGCTGTTCGGGCGGTGTGACCGAAACCAACCTGTTCGGTACGCCCAAGCGCGCGAAGACACCCATGGAGGTCGTGTAATGAACAAGACTTTCAAGGCGCTGTCCGCGCTCCTGACCTATCCGACCGAGGAACTGAAGTTGGCGGCAGGCGAAATGAGCGAATTGCTCGATGCCGACACACTGATCCCCAGCCGCACGCGTGATCAGCTGCATGCATTGATCCTCGAGCTCGCTACCGGGGACCTTTACGACCTGCAGGAGCGTTACGTGTTGCTGTTCGACCGGACGCGGTCGCTGTCGCTGCATCTGTTCGAGCACGTGCACGGCGAAAGCCGCGATCGCGGACAGGCGATGATCGATCTCAAGTCGCAATACGAGCAGGCTGGATTGTTCATGAGCGCCGCCGAGCTTCCGGATTTTCTACCGATGTTCCTCGAATACCTCGCCACGCGTCCGGCAAAGGAGGCCTGCGAGGCCCTTGGGCAGCCGGTGCATATCTTTGGCGCGCTGGCGGAGCGGCTGCGCAAGCGCAAGTCGCCCTATGAGGCTGTGTTCCGCGTGCTGATTGCGTTGGCCGCGGCGAAGCCGAAGGACGAGGACGTTTCGGCACTGCTTCAGTCGCCGGACCCGGATGCCACCGATCTGGCCGCCCTTGATGCCGCCTGGGAGGACGAGCCGGTCAATTTCGGGCCCGGCTCGGGCGACAGCTGCAGGGACGGCCTTGTCGCCCGTGTCCGCGGCGCCATGCGTCCCGCGCCCGGCGTCGCAAGCCCGTCAAAATCCACTCCGCGCCCGTGAGGACAGTCCCATGCGCGATCTGATCAATTACGCGGTGTTCGGCTGGTATCCCTACCTCTGCCTGACCGTGTTCCTTCTTGGCAGCTGGGTCCGCTTCGATCGTGAGCAGTACACCTGGCGCAGCGGATCGAGCCAGCTGTTGCGCCGGCGCCAGCTGGCCTGGGGCTCGAATCTGTTTCACGTAGGTATTCTCGTCATTTTCTTCGGTCACTTCGTCGGGCTACTGACGCCGATCTGGATTTTCGATGCCTTCGGCATTTCGCACACCTTCAAGCAATGGATGGCGATCATCATCGGCGGCGTCGCCGGCGTGTTCTGCTTTATCGGCATGACGTTGCTGATCCACCGCCGGCTTTTCGACTCGCGGATCCGCAAGACCTCGTCATTCGGCGACATAGCGATCCTCTTGCTGCTTTATGCGCAACTTGTCCTCGGGCTTGCGACGATCGGCGTTTCGCTCAACCATCTTGATGGTCATGAGATGGTCAAGTTCATGACCTGGGCGCAGGGAATTCTCACGCTGCAGCCGGGCGTCGCCGACCTCATCGCTGATGCGCACCCGATCTTCAAGGCGCATCTGTTCCTCGGCATGACGCTCTTCCTCGTCTTCCCGTTTACCCGCCTTGTCCACGTCTGGAGCGCGCCAATCTGGTATCTCGGCCGCCGCGGCTATCAGGTGGTGCGTAGCGATGGGCGGCGCGAAGCGGTTTCGCGCCGGCGTCCGGTTCCGGCGGAGTAAGCGCATGTCCTGCTCGGTGCGTGTTCAGTTTCCGGCGGGAAAGCCCGTGACGGTCAGCGTCAATGGCGTGACGATCGCGCGCGATGCCATCCAGCGCGAGATGCAGCATCATCCGGCCGAAAAGCCGATCGCGGCCTGGCAGCAGGCCGCGCGTGCGTTGGTCATCAGAGAACTGCTGCTGCAGCGGGCAAAGCATCTTGGTCTGTCGCCCGAGCCCATTTGCGACGAAGCACGACGGCGCGAGACCGACGACGAGGCCCTTATGCGCGCGGTGGTGGAGCGGGAAGTGACCGTGCCCACGCCGGACGACGGGACCTGCCGACGCTATTACGAGCAAAACAGCGCACGGTTCCGATCGCCCGATATCTATGAGGCATCGCATATCCTGTTTGCAGCGCTGCCGGCCGACCAAGAAGGCTATGCAGCGGCGCGCGCGGATGCCGCCGCCGTCCTCGCCGCGCTTCGGGACGATCCGAATTGCTTTGCGATGCTGGCGAAGGCCTATTCGAAATGTCCTTCGGCGGAGCAGGGCGGCAATCTCGGTCAGATCACGAGTGGACAGACCACTCCCGAATTCGAGCGCGCACTTCTTGCGCTCGCACCGGGCGAACTCTGCGCGGAACCGGTTTCGACCCGCTATGGCTTCCACATCGTCCGGCTGGAACGCAAGATCGATGGCCGCGTGCTGCCCTATGAACTGATTGCAGAGCGTATTGCCGACTATTTGCGTGAAAGCGTCCAGCGCCGTGCCAATGCGCAATATGTTGCCAGGCTGGCGTCAGCTGCGCGCATCGAGGGCATCGAACTTGCGAGCGCGGAAGCGCTGCGCGTCCACTGAGATTTCATAGCCATGCTACTCGGCGACATTTTGAGCAGACTGGAGAATGACGGCGAGGCGGCCGAAGTCATTTTGGGTGCCGGCGATCTGCGATTGCTCACGGCCATGAAAGAACAGGCGGAAGCCGAAGGCCTCAGTCTTGCTGCTTACACAAGAACGGCGGTGCAACGATACGTTGCCGCTGCGTCCGATGAGGAGTGGATCACCCTGATGGGACAAATCGGGCGCACTGCCGATCCCGGCGGGATCTGTCTCAAACGCGCGTTCGAGAGTGCGATTGCTCGCGGAGCACCGGCGGCTGGCGCGCCCTAGGGGATTCGAACCCCTGTTACCGCCGTGAAAGGGCGGTGTCCTAGGCCTCTAGACGAAGGGCGCTTGGCCGTCGATCGGCCGCTCCGCCGGGCCGAACGAACAAAGTTTCGGGGGGTATAAAGGCGTTCGCCGCCAGCGGCAAGCGAATGCCCGGCTACCATTTTCCGGTATTTCCCATCGACTTCCATGGTTCCTGCGGCGGCTTGGGCGAGCCTTTCTGCAGCAACTCGATCGAATGCTTGTCGGGCGAGCGCACGAAGGCCATGACGCCGTCCCGCGGCGGCCGGTTGATGGTGACGCCCGCCTTCATGAGCCTGTCGCAGGTTTCGTAAATGTCGTCGACCTCGTAGGCGAGATGGCCGAAATGGCGGGCCTCGCCGTAGTCTTCGGTATCCCAATTGTAGGTGAGCTCGACTTCCAGCCCCGGCCGGCCCGTTTTCTTGCTGTCCTCGACCAGCTTTTCGTCGCCAGGTGCGGCCAGGAACACCAACGTGTACCGGTTTTTTTCGTCGACGCGCCGGCGCGTTTCTTTCAGGCCAAGCTTGTTGCAATAAAAATCGAGAGCGGCATCCAGATCGCGGACGCGGAGCATGGTGTGCAAGTATCGCATGGGCTAAACCTCACTGCCTGACAGGCGGCACCCACTATATAGCTATGATTGCACCCGATCTTCCAACGGCAATCTCGAGCCTCCGCGATCTATTCGAGGAGGCTCAGGCGATCGTCCCATTCACCGGGGCAGGAATCTCCACCGAGTGCGGAATTCCGGATTTTCGCTCTCCCGGCGGGATTTGGACGAAGTACCAGCCGATCCCCTTCGACGCTTTTATGACGGATCAGGAGATGCGGGACGAGTCCTGGCGCCGGCGCTTCGCCATGGAGGACCAATTCGGCGGGGCAAAGCCTGGCCGCGGCCATCGCGCGATTGCGAGTCTCTATCGCGCGGGCAAGGTGCCGGGCTTGATCACGCAGAACATCGACAACCTCCATCAGGCATCGGGCATCGCGGCAAAGGACATCGTCGAGCTGCATGGCAACACCACCTACGCGACCTGCCTCGACTGCGGTGAGCGCTACGAGTTGCCATGGGTGAGGAAAAAATTCGAGACGGCCGGCAATCGCGCTCCCGATTGCGGCTGCGGTGGCTACATCAAGGCGGCAACCGTTTCTTTCGGTCAGGCGATGCCGGTCGAAGCCATGGAGCGGGCTGACAAATTAGCCAGGAATTGCAGCCTTTTCCTCGCTATCGGCTCGTCTCTGGTCGTGTGGCCGGCGGCGGGATTTCCTCTGACAGCGAAGCGAGCTGGCGCGGCGCTCGTCGTCATCAATCGTGAGCCGACTGACTTCGACGATCTCGCCGATCTGGTGGTACGCGGGGACATCGGCGACGCGCTCGGACCCTTCATCGCCCACTGATTCGGACAGTGCTGCGCTGTGCACAGAGCTGTGTGCAAGCGCATTTTGCACTTTGCGGTTCAAGGGTGGGTGTTAAATTCGATTCCTCAGGATTCGTTGAAGCGCTTTTCATGGCGTCGGACGGGATCGAATCGAAAATGTCTGGGACCAATCTCCGACCAG
>DASSYU010000196.1:0-3406 GCA_035703125.1 Pseudolabrys sp.
GCCTCGAGCTTTGCGCAGCCGATCCGCCGGGTTTACGGTACAACCGTATTTCATGCGCGCGAGGTGGGCGACATGCCGCCTCCGGGCGCCGCCCGCCCGGCGCGTCTCACTGTCGAGATCCGTGATCTGATCTGGGACGCCGCATACGCTCCGATTGCCGTTTTCATCGAGTACGCCACCGGACGGCTCAACGTTCTGCAATTCCTCACCATCCGTCGGTATCTCACATTGGTGTTTTCGGCGCTCGTCTTGCTCCTTCTGGTCCTGGCAATATGGTCGTGATCCGCGATTTTGCCTTCCAAGGCGCGCAAATGCTTCTGGTGCTGTTACTGGCGCCGGTGCTCACGGGCCTGGTGCGGGTCGTGAAGGCGCGTCTGCTGCGCCGGCAAGGGCCGCCGCTGCTGCAGCCCTATCGTGATCTCATCCGGCTGCTGCGTAAGGAGGTCGTGCTGGCACACAGCGCGTCATGGCTGTTCCGGGTCATACCTTATCTTGTCTTCGCCGGTACGTGGGTTGCGGCGTCTTTGGTGCCGACGTTTCGCAGCGGGTTGCTGTTCTCCTGGTCGGCCGACTTGATTGCACTGATCGCGCTGCTGGGCAGCGCGCGCTTCTTCCTGGCGCTTGCCGGATTGGACGTCGGCACGAGCTTCGGCGGCATCGGGTCAAGCCGCGAGGTCATGATCGCTTCGCTTGCCGAACCCGCAATGCTGATGATCGTGTTCACGGTTGCGCTCATCGCCGGGTCGACACAGCTGTCGGTCATGGCCGCCCATATGACATCGGGCGCGGTCGGCTTGAGAGTTTCGCTTGGGCTTGCGCTGCTTGCGTTGATCATGGTGTCGATCGCGGAAAATGCGCGCATTCCAATCGACAACCCGGCGACCCATCTCGAGCTCACCATGGTGCACGAGGCGATGGTGCTGGAATATTCCGGACGTCACCTGGCGCTGATCGATCTCGCCTCGGAGCTCAAGCTCCTGTTCTACGTTTCGGTGATCGCCTGCCTCTTCATACCTTGGGGCATCGCGCCGCCTGACGGAAATGCCGGCGCGATCGCCGTCGGAGCGGCTTCGTATGTCGCCAAGCTTGCCGCCGGCGCCGTGCTGCTCGCGGTGTTCGAGACGTCCATCGCCAAGATGCGAGTGTTCCGCGTGCCGGCGTTTCTTGGCGCGGCGTTGATGCTCGGCCTGCTTGGGACCTTGTTGCTGTTTGTTTCCGGAAGCCTGTGATGTTGCGCGGTAATTTATCCTTCGACGTTGCTCATCTGCTGGCCGGCTCGCTGGTGCTGGTGAGCTTCATGCAGCTCTACCAGGATCGGCTCTACGCGCTTCTCAATGTGTATGCCCTGCATGCTTTGGTGCTGGCGGCATCGGTCGGCTGGCAGGCCTTCGTGCAGGATGCGCCGCATCTTTATCTCACGGCCGTGATCGCGCTGGTGTTCAAGGCCGTCATCATTCCGACGGCCTTGCATCGCATCATCGTGCGCCTTGGCATTCATCGCGAGATTGAAACGGTGGTCGGGGTCGGACCGACCATGCTCCTGGGCATGGGCCTTGTCGCGCTGTCGATGGTGGTGATGTTGCGGGTTACTGCCGAGGCCGATCCGCTCGCGCGCGAAGACCTCGCCTTTGCGCTGGCGGTCGTGCTGCTCGGTCTGCTGATGATGGTCACGCGCCGGAATGCGGTGAGCCAGGTCGTCGGCTTCATGTCGCTCGAGAACGGCCTGGTGCTGGCTGCGACCGGCGCAAAAGGCATGCCCCTGGTCGTGGAAATCAGCGTGGCATTTTCGGTGCTGATCGCCTTCATCGTCATCGGCATCTTTTTGTTCCGCATAAGGGAGCGCTTCGACACCGTCGACATACAGGCCCTCGATCGTTTCCGCGGAGAACGGCAATGATCGATGCGCTTGCCGGCGTCCTCGTCATTCCGGCCGCTGCGGCCGTGTTGCTTGCGGCGCTGCCCGGGTATCGGCTGACGGCGCGGCTTAACGTTCTCGCGGCCATGCTGACATTCGTGACGGCGTCGTCGTTGTTTGTCGTCGAGCCGGTGTCGGGCACCTATCTGCTGGTGGACGATCTCAACAAGGTATTCATCGTCCTGACCACGTTTGTCGGTTTCACCACGAGCGTGTTCAGCGCGAGCTATATCGGCCACGAGATCGAGATCGGCCGCCTCACGCCGCGGTTCGTGCGTTTCTATCACGCCATGTATCAGGCGCTGATGTTTGCAATGAACCTGGCGCTCGTCGCCAACAATATCGGCCTGATGTGGGTCGCGATCGAGATGGCCACCCTCACCACCGTGCTGATGGTCGGCATCTATCGCACGCACGAGGCGCTGGAAGCGGCCTGGAAATATTTCATCCTCGGCAGTGTCGGCATTGCGCTGGCGCTTTTCGGCACCATCCTGGTCTACATGGCGGCGCGCCCGGTGATCGGCGAGGGGGTCGACGCCATGGTTTGGAGCGTGCTGATGGGTCGCGCGGCACAATTCGATCCCGCATTGCTCAATGTCGCCTTCATTTTCCTGCTGCTGGGCTACGGCACCAAGGTGGGGCTTGCGCCGTTGCATGCCTGGCTGCCCGATGCGCATGCCGAAGGTCCGACCCCGATTTCCGCGGTGCTTTCCGGCTTGCTGCTTAATGTCGCACTTTACGCGCTGCTGCGCTTCAAGATGCTGCTCGCGCTCAATCCGGAAGCGATCGCGCCCGGTCCGCTGATGGTGATCATGGGCCTGATCTCCTGCCTGTTCGCGGCTTTCATGCTTTACCGGCGCCGCGACATTAAACGCATGTTCGCATACTCGTCGATCGAGCATATGGGCATCATCGTGTTCGCCTTCGGCATGGGCGGCGCGCTCGCGAATTTTGCCGGCCTTCTGCACATGACGATGCATTCACTGACCAAGTCGGCGATCTTCTTTGCGGTTGGCCACATCGCGCAGGTCAAGGGCACGCAGAAGATCGCCGACATGGGCGGTCTCACCGTAACCAATCCCGTTCTCGGCTGGGGCTTGGTGTTGGGTGTCGTGGCGATCGCCGGCCTGCCTCCGCTCGGCATCTTCATGAGCGAATTCCTCGTGGTGAGCTCGACCTTCGCGCGCGAACCCTGGCTGGCCATCATCCTGGTATTCGGCATTCTGGTCGCGCTCGGCGGTCTGTTCCTGCGGCTCAATGCGATTGCTTTCGGGCCCCCGCGAGGCCCGACTGCCAAAGCCGAAGCATCCTATGTGCCGATGTTCGTGCACCTGGCGTTGGTGTTCATGGCCGGCATTTATATGCCCGCGCCGTTGGTGAAGGGCTTTGAGAATGTCGCGAGGCTTTTGGGTTAGCCATGGGGATTCTCGATGCCATAACGCACAGCGGCGTGGCCGATCGGCACCGGCCCTGGCCCCGTGCCCAGGTGGG
>DASSYU010000267.1:0-15323 GCA_035703125.1 Pseudolabrys sp.
CGCGGCCGGTACGGGTCTTCCTGCATGTACCCGATCGAGTAGAGATGCACGAATGCCGAGATCGTATTCACGACCACCAGCATCACGGCCGTAAGCGTATCGATGCGCAGCGACCATTCGACTTTCAAATCACCTGCGGCCATCCACGTGAACACCGGAACGCGCGCATCGTGGTGCGCAAAGCCGACATCCACAAATGCGATCCATGACAGGATCATGCAGATCATCAGCAGCGTCGTGGTGATCAGTTCGGCCGTCCGCGAGCCCACCGCAGCAGGCGCATGCTCCTCGGCATGATGCGAGGCGTGACTGACCGCGCCGCCATGGGGCGCACCATGGTCGGTTGCATGGTCTTCACCACCTGGAGCCGGGCCCTTGCCCGGGAAACGGGCGCGCGCGCCGGCCAGCGAGATCAGGCCAGCCAGGATCGCGCCAAGAAGCGGAAGAAAGACAATCGCCTGATACATTCCGCCCCTAGCCCTTCATCAGATTAATGTCTTCGACGGCGATCGAGCCGCGGTTGCGATAGAAGACGACCAGGATGGCAAGACCGATCGCGGCTTCCGCTGCGGCGACCGTCAGCACCAGCAGCGCAAAGATCTGCCCGACGATGTCGCCGAGGTGGGTCGAGAACGCTACCAGATTGATATTTACCGCAAGCAGGATCAGCTCAATCGACATCAGGATGATGATGACGTTCTTGCGATTGAGGAAAATGCCGAAGATCCCGAGCGTAAACAGGATCGCGGCAACGGAGAGGTAATGGCCGAGGCCGATGGTCATGTATTGCTCCCCAGCCCCTGCCCCGACCGGGCTTTGACGATCTCAATCGAGGCTGCCGGCGTGCGCGCAACCTGCGCGCCAATGTCTTGGCGGCGAACGCGGGTGCGGTGATGCAACGTGAGCACGATGGCGCCAACCATCGCGACCAGCAGAATCATCCCGGCGGCCTGGAAGAAATAGACGTAGCGCGTATAGAGGACGAGGCCGATGGCCTCGGTGTTCGTGACATTTGTCGGGATCGGTGCGGTGATCGCCTGTGGTACGCCCGGGCCGATCGCCCAGGCCCCAACCACCAGCAACAGTTCGGCAAGAAAGATGCCGCCGATCAGCATGCCGATCGGCAGATATTGCAATACGCCCTGCTTGAGCTCGGAGAAATCGACGTCGAGCATCATCACCACGAACAGAAAAAGCACCGCAACCGCGCCGACGTACACGACGATCAGAATCATCGCGAGAAACTCGGCACCCATCATCACGAACAGGCCTGCCGCGTTCACGAAGGCAAGGATGAGATAGAGCACGGAGTGCACTGGATTGCGGGCGGCAATCACCATGAAGGCACTTGCCACGCAGATGCCGGCAAACAGATAAAAGAACAGCGCGACGATCATGTTGACGTCCCCGTCCTGTCCTTCGTCATGGCCGGGCTCGTCACCGCAAGTCGGATATATCCGACTTGCGGCACATGTCTCCGCGGAAGTCGGGCAAGCCCGACTTCCGATGCCATCCACGTCTTCCAAAGGGAAGAGCTGAAAAGACGTGGATGCCCGGCCCAAGGCCGGGCATGACGGCGACGAAAATGATGAACCATTTTCATCGCCGTCACCTGTATGGCGCGTCGAGCGCGATGTTCTTGGCGATCTCGCGCTCCCAGCGGTCGCCGTTCGCCAGCAGGCGTTCCTTGTCGTAGTAGAGCTCTTCGCGCGTTTCGGTGGCGAATTCGAAATTCGGCCCTTCGACAATTGCATCCACCGGGCACGCCTCCTGGCACAGCCCGCAATAGATGCACTTCACCATATCGATGTCGTAACGCGTGGTCCGCCGGGTGCCGTCATTGCGGCGCGGGCCGGCCTCGATGGTGATCGCCTGCGCCGGGCAAATTGCCTCGCAGAGCTTACAGGCGATGCACCGCTCCTCGCCGTTCGGATAGCGCCGCAGCGCGTGCTCACCGCGGAAGCGCGGTGAGATCGGATTCTTCTCGTACGGGTAATTGATCGTAGCCTTCGGCCTGAAAAAATAACGCATGGCCAGCACAAAGCCGGTCACGAACTCCAGCAGAAACAAACCCTTGGCTGCGCGATCGAGTCTCATCGCATCCTCATTTCACCGCCCCTGCCGCCAGCGGGCCGAACTGGATGACGGCTGCGACGATCGCCACCATTGCCAGCGACAGCGGAAGGAAAACTTTCCAGCCGAGCCGCATGAGCTGATCATAGCGATAACGTGGAACCATGGCCTTGGCCATGGCGATCAGGAAGAAGAAACCCGATGCCTTCAGTGTGAACCAGACGACGCCTGGAACCCAGGTGAACGGCGGATAGGGGATCGGCGACAACCAGCCGCCAAGGAAGAAAATAGTGGCCATGGCGCACATCGTGCAGATCGCCACGTACTCGCCGAGCATGAACATCATGTAGAGCGTGGAGCCGTACTCCACCATGAAGCCGGCCACCAGTTCGGACTCGGCTTCCACCAGGTCGAACGGCGGCCGATTGGTCTCCGCCAGCGCCGAGACGAAGAAAATAACGTACATCGGGAACAGCGGAAGCCAATACCAGCTCAAGAACCCGTAAGGTCCATCCTGCGCCTGCACGATGGCCGAGAGATTAAGCGAACCGGCGCACAGCAGGACGGTGATGATAACGAAGCCGATTGACACTTCGTATGACACCATTTGCGCCGCTGAGCGCAGCGCGGCGAGGAACGGGTATTTTGAATTTGACGCCCATCCCGCCATGATGATGCCGTAGACCATCAGCGACGAGATGGCGAAAATGTAGAGCACCCCGACATTGATGTCGGCGATCACCCATTTGGCATTGACCGGGATCACCGCCCAGGCCGCGAGCGCCAGCACGCAAGAGATCAGCGGCGCCAAAAGGAATACGCCCTTGTTGGCGCCGGCCGGGATCACCGGCTCCTTGACTACGAATTTCAACAGGTCGGCGAACGACTGAAACAGACCCCACGGACCCACCACGTTCGGTCCGCGCCGGATCTGTACGGCCGCCCAGATCTTGCGGTCGGCGAGCAAGACATAGGCGACGGCAATGAGCAAAACCACCAGGAGCACCACCGACTCCACCAGGATGATGATGAGCGGCCAGAGGTAGGTCCAAAAGAAATCCACCATGCGCCCTACTCCGCCGCCGTCTTGGTAGCCGCATGCGCCAGCGCGGAGCATTCGGCCATGATCGCCGACGCACGCGCGATGGGATTGGTGAAATAGAAATCCGTCACCGACGAGGTCAGTGCCGCCTTCTCCGGAGAGCCGCCGAGCTTGGCGAGCTTCTTGATATCGCCCGCGTCGCCCGGCGCGATCTGTCCGATATGCGCGAGATGAGGATGCGCAGCGAACATCGCCTGCCGCAACGCGCCGAGTGAATCGTAAGGTATTTTGGAGCCGAGTTGATCGGAGAGAGCGCGCAGGATCGCCCAGTCCTCTCGCGCGTCTCCCGGTGGAAACGCGGCGCGATTGGCCATCTGCACGCGGCCTTCGGTATTGACATAAATCGCTGATTTTTCGGGGTAAGTCGCGCCGGGCAGAATCACGTCCGCACGGTGCGCGCCACGATCACCATGGGTGCCGATATAGACAACAAACGGACCCGGCTGCACCTCGATCTCGTCTGCGCCGAGCAGGAACAGGACATCAAGTCCGCCGGCCGCCATATGCGCGGCATCAAAACCGCCGGCGCCCGGCACCATACCGAGATCCAGTGCCGCCACGCGCGATGCCGCGCTATGCAGCACGGAAAACCCGTTCCAGCCCTCTTTTATCATGCCAAACTCAACCGCCGCCTTTGCGGCAAGCGAGGCAATGGCCGCGCCGTCCTTGCGTGCAAGAGCGCCTGCGCCCACGAGAATGAGAGGGCGCTCGGCTGCTTTCAGCGCGTCCGCGAACTTGCTGTCAGCAAGACCTGCAAGGCTCTCAGCGCCGGCGCCAAGGTACTCATAACTGTAGGTAAGGTCGGCCTTCTCGCCGATAAGACCGATCGGGAAATTGCCGGCCCGCCATCGCTTGCGGATGCGCGCGTTGAGGACGGCCGCCTCCCGGCGCGGATTTGACCCGACGATCAGCAGCGCGTCCGCCTGCTCGATGCCGGCAATGGTTGCATTGAACAAATAGGACGCGCGACCCAACTTCGGATCAACCGCCGCGCCATCCTGGCGCGCATCGATATTGGGACTGCCGAGACGCCCCATCAGCTCCTTGAGCGCAAACATCTCCTCGGCACCGGCGAGATCGCCGGCAATAGCACCGATGCGCTTGCCGGTGCTCGCTTTCACCTTGCGAACAATATTCGAGAAGGCTTCCGACCAGGATGCCGGTTGCAGGCGCCCGTTCACGCGCACATAAGGCTGGTCTAGCCGCTGCGTGCGCAACCCGTCGACGACATGGCGGGTCTTGTCGGAGATCCACTCCTCGTTTACGTCCTCGTTTGTGCGCGGCAAAATTCGCATCACCTCGCGTCCGCGCGTATCGATGCGGATAGCCGAGCCGACCGCGTCCATTACATCGATCGACTGCGTCTTGCCGAGTTCCCACGGCCGCGCGGTGAAAGCGTAAGGCTTCGACGTCAGCGCGCCGACCGGGCAGAGATCGACCACATTGCTCTGCAGCTCCGATGTCATCGCATGTTCGAGATAGGTCGTGATTTCCATGTCCTCGCCGCGGCCGATCGCGCCCAGCTCCGGCACGCCGGCGACCTCCGTCGAGAAACGAATGCAGCGCGTGCAATGGATGCAACGCGTCATGATGGTCTTGACCAGCGGTCCGATATATTTCTCCTCGACGGCACGCTTGTTCTCCTGGTAACGGCTGGCATCGACGCCGTAAGCCATCGCCTGGTCCTGCAGATCGCATTCGCCGCCCTGATCGCAGATTGGGCAGTCAAGCGGATGATTGATCAGCAGGAACTCCATCACGCCTTCGCGCGCCTTTTTCACCATCGGCGTCTTGGTGTTGAGGATTTTCGGGGACCCGTCCTTGTTCGGCGGCAGATCCTTCACGCCCATGGCGCACGACGCCTGCGGCTTCGGGATGCCGACAACCTCGATGAGACACATGCGGCAATTGCCAGCGATCGACAGGCGCTCGTGAAAGCAGAAGCGCGGAATCTCCGCACCCGCTGCCTCGCAGGCCTGGAGCAGCGTGTACTCCGGCGGGACGTCGATCTCTTTTCCGTCGACAATGATCTTGGTCATGCGACAGCCTTACGGACGCCCGCCAGTGCGCCGCTCATGCAAAGTGGCGCCACGAATACAGCGTGAATCGCACCATTGCGACCAGCGTCAAAGCCAGCAGAAGAAAAAACGTGTGGGTTCCGCGCCAGCGGGCCGTCAGATCCTTGCAGCGCAGCCGCACCGCTGAATAGACGGCCACAGCGACCAGAATTACGGCCAGAAAGATTTCTGCGGCGTCGCCTCGTCTGAGACCGCTCGCCGACGCGAACGGAGTCGCCAGCGGGCCCATCGCTTCCAAAAGACCGATACTGACGACTGTCATCCCAGCCCACAGGATGCCTGTCACAATCTCCCAGGCGTCCACCAACGGCTTCGGAAGAACCTTCTCCGCAGGCATGAACGACAGCGCGAACAGCAGATACAAAAGGCCAAAGCCGATCAGCACCCATTTGACCCGCATGACAGCCCCCCAGCCGGTCCTGCTCCAGGCGCGCCAACCCTTGCCTACTATTTACGAACTGGCTCATTCGGCATACTCGGGTTGATTGACGCGCGCGGTCTTCCACAATTTCGCGCCGGGAAGCTGCTGCCACCCGAAAGCATGGTCGCTCGGGCCATGCGCGATCAAATGATCGAGCCGCGCAACGCCTTCCGTCATATCGGGGCGATACCCGACGGGGATCCACCATAACACCAACGTGGTCTCGATCGGGGCAAACCATTGTTCACGGCGTAAAAAGAAGCGCCGGTGCAATGTCTGCCAGACAAAACGCTCCAGCGCTTCGACGCTTTCCCAGACCGTCAAATTCGGCAGGATGGTGGCATCGTCATAAACGCGCATATTCATCGCGTGGCCGCTCTCATCCTGCAGCCGCCAGACGAAACCTTTGATCTTGTCGGCAAGCCCGTTCACCCGGTCGACATTCTCGACGAACTCGCGCATGCGCGGATCGTCGAGCGGATAGCGGATCCGCGCGATGTTGAACTGGGCGAGATGACGAGTCTCTGTGGTCATGCTGCCGACTCGCTCAGCGTGCAACGCGCCGTCTTCCAGAGCTGCAGCGATGTCGACCGCCAATCAAACGCGCGGTCGCTCGGCCCGTGCTGCTTAAGATGCTCCAGGCGATCCACCGCCTCCTCGACACTCGGTCGATGTCCGGCAGGCACCCACCACATCACGAAGTACGGACCCTCGAAGTGCTCGAACCATTCGGCGCGACGACCGTAGAAACGCTTGTGGACGGTCTGATGGACGAAGCGCTCAAGAGCCTCGACGTTTTCCCAAACCGACAGGTTGATTGCGATACGCGGATCGGAGTACGGCCGCGTGCTTGTCGAGTTGCCGCTTTCATCGATGTAGCGCCACACAAAACCGGACGTACGCTCGGCCAGACCATTCACCATCGCCAGGTTATTCGTGAAATCCGCCATGCGCGGATCCTCGATTTCGTAGCGAATGCGCCCAATGTTGAGCTGCGCCAGATGATGATTTGCCGGCTGCTGCATCAAAATCACTCCGCCGCCTGCGATACCGGTTCGCGCACGCCGTGACTGTCGGCATTGCGCGAATATTCGTCGATGCGACGCTCGATCTCCGGGCGGAAATGCCGCAGCAGGCCCTGCACCGGCCAGGCTGCCCCGTCACCGAAGGCGCAGATTGTGTGCCCCTCGATCTGCTGCGTCACCTGCATGAGCATGTCGATCTCGCGCTTCTGGGCGCGGCCTTCGGCCATGCGCGTGAGCACGCGCCACATCCACCCCATGCCCTCCCGGCACGGCGTGCACTGGCCGCAGCTCTCATGCTTGTAGAAGTACGAGATGCGCGCCATCGCGCGCACGATATCCGTCGATTTGTCCATCACGATCACGGCGGCCGTGCCCAGCGCCGACTTTTTGTCGCGGCAGCCGTCGAAATCCATGACCAATGAATCCGCCCAGTCTTTGCCGGCCGGCACAAGCGGCATCGACGACCCCCCGGGAATGACCGCCAGCAGATTGTCCCAACCGCCGCGCACACCACCGGCATGAGTCTCAAGGAGCTCGCGCAGTGGAATGCCCATGGCTTCTTCCACGTTGCACGGCTTCTCGACGTGGCCGGAAATGCAAAACAACTTGGTGCCGGTGTTGTTCTGACGGCCAATGCCGGCGAACCACGTTGCGCCGCGCCGCATGATGTCCGGCACGACCGCGATCGATTCCACGTTCTGGACAGTGGTCGGACAACCGTAGAGGCCCACATTGGCCGGGAACGGCGGCTTCAGGCGCGGTTGGCCTTTCTTTCCTTCGAGGCTTTCCAGGAGCGCGGTCTCCTCGCCGCAGATGTAGGCGCCGGCGCCGTGATGGACGTAAAGATCGAAATCCCAGCCATTCACATTGTTCTTGCCGATCAGTTTGGCCTCATAGGCCTCGTCGACCGCCACCTGCAGCCGCTCACGCTCGCGAATGAACTCGCCGCGCACGTAGATGTATCCGGCGTTGGCGCCCATGGCGAAGCCAGCGATCAGGCAGCCTTCGACCAGAAGATGCGGATCGTGCCGCATGACCTCGCGGTCCTTGCACGTGCCAGGCTCGGATTCATCGGCGTTGACCACGAGGTAATGTGGACGCCCATCCAACTTCTTCGGCATGAACGACCATTTCAAGCCGGTCGGGAAACCGGCGCCGCCGCGTCCCCGCAGACCTGAAGATTTCACCTCTTCGATGATGGCGTCGCGGCCCTTCTCGAGGATCGCCTTGGTCCCATCCCAGGCGCCGCGCGCACGCGCGCCCTTGAGGCCCCAGTCATGCTGGCCATACAGATTTCTAAAGACGCGGTCCTTGTCAGCGAGCATGGCTCACGCCTTCTCCTTGAGCGTGGTTGCCCCGCCAACGGGCGCCGACAGCTGCCGGTCGATTTGCGGTCCCGGCTTCACTTTCTTGCCTGCCGCGAGATCGTCGAGGATTTTATTGAAACTGTCCGCCGTCAGATCCTCGTAGTAGTCGTAATTTATCTGCGCCATCGGTGCGTTCACGCAGGCGCCCAGGCATTCGACCTCGACCCAGGAGAATTTTCCGTCCTTGGTGACCTCGCCTTGATCGCCAATTCGCTTGCGGCAGATCTTCTCGAGATCATCGGCGCCGCGCAGCCGGCAAGGCGTGGTGCCGCAGAGCTGCACGTGGAATTTGCCGACCGGCCAGAGATTGAACATCGTGTAGAAGGTCGCGACCTCGAGGGCGCGGATGTGCGCCATGCCGAGAAATTCGGCAACATGACGGATTGCGGCTTCCGGTAACCAACCGCCGGATTGCTCTTGCGCGCGCCAGAGCAGCGGAATGATCGCCGATTGCTGGCGGCCCTCGGGATATTTGGTGATCTCTTTCTTCGCCCAGGCAAGGTTGTCCTTGCTGAAGGAAAAGTCCTTCGGCTGCATTTCGGGCGGTGCGATGCGGCGGACGCTCATCGGTCCACCTCCCCGAACACAATGTCGATCGAACCGAGAATAGCGGAGACGTCGGCGAGCATGTGGCCGCGCGTGAGGAAATCCATCGCCTGCAGATGTGCAAAGCCCGGGGCCCGGATCTTGCATTTGTACGGCCTGTTGGTGCCGTCGGCGACGAGATAGACGCCGAATTCGCCCTTCGGCGCCTCGACGGCTGCGTACACTTCGCCGGCCGGCACGTGGTAGCCCTCGGTATAAAGTTTGAAATGATGGATGAGCGCTTCCATCGAGCGCTTCATCTCGCCGCGTTTGGGCGGCACGATCTTGTTGTCGTCGACATTCACCGGCCCCTGGCCGTCCGCCGAGCGCAGCTTTTCACAGCACTGTTTCATGATTTTGGTCGATTGCCGCATCTCTTCCATGCGGATGAGATAGCGGTCGAAACAGTCACCATTTTTTCCGATCGGAATGTCGAACTCCATTTCGGAATAGCACTCATAGGGCTGGGCCTTGCGCAGATCCCAGGCCGCGCCGGAGCCGCGCACCATCACGCCGGAGAAACCCCAATTCCAGCAATCCGAAAGTTTGACCACGCCGATGTCGACATTGCGCTGCTTGAAGATGCGGTTGCCTGTGAGCAGCGCGTCGAGATCATCGACGACTTTCAGGAACGGATCGCAGAACGCGTAGATGTCGTCTATCAGCTTCGGCGGCAGATCCTGATGCACGCCGCCGGGGCGGAAATAGGCCGCGTGCATGCGCGAGCCCGACGCACGCTCGTAAAACACCATCAGTTTCTCGCGCTCCTCAAAACCCCAGAGCGGCGGGGTGAGCGCGCCGACGTCCATGGCCTGCGTGGTGACATTAAGCAGATGCGACAACAGGCGCCCGATTTCTGAATAAAGCACACGGATCAATTGCGCGCGCCGTGGCACCGTGATCCCGAGCAGCTTTTCGACCGCAAGGCAGAACGCGTGCTCCTGGTTCATCGGCGCGACGTAGTCGAGCCGGTCGAAATACGGTATCGCCTGCAGGTAGGTCTTGTGCTCGATCAGCTTCTCGGTGCCGCGGTGGAGCAGCCCGATATGTGGGTCGACGCGCTCCACGACCTCACCGTCGAGCTCAAGCACTAGGCGCAGTACGCCGTGCGCGGCCGGATGCTGCGGACCGAAATTGATGGTGAAATTGCGCAGCTCGGTTTCCGCCATCAGCCCACCATTTCCGCGACCGATTTTGCCTTCTCCGCGACCTTGGCGTTGAAGCGGTCCCATGCCACGACCACTCGCTCGTGACGGCCTTCGCCAATCAGGTCCTTACCATCATGCGCCGTGACCTTGAACGTCAGCTTGCGGCCGTCGACCGCGACCAGCTCGGCATCGACCTTCACCGTGAATCCGATCGGCGTCGCCGCCAGATGCGAAACATCCACATGCGTGCCAAGCGAGCCTTCGCCGGGATCGAGATGCAGCTCCATCAATTGCGTGCAGGTCCATTCCATCAGCACAATCATGAACCCGGTCGCGAAGACTTTCGGCATCTGCGCGATGATCGGCGATTCCGGGTAAGTATAAGGGACTGTTTTGTTCTCCGGCACTTTGTAGGAGAACGAATGCCTGAGACCGGGCTTTATGGTCGGCTTCATGCGTTACGACCCTTTCCCTTCGGTCTTCGCCTTCTCATCGCCCGGCAAAACGTAGTCTGTGCCTTCCCAGGGCGAGAGGAAATCGAAGCTGCGGAATTCCTGGGCAAGCGCAACCTTGTCGTAGACCACGCGCTTCTGCTCGTCGTCGTAGCGCACCTCGACAAAGCCGGTGAGCGGAAAGTCCTTGCGGAGTGGATGACCCTCGAATCCATAATCGGTGAGGAGCCGTCGCATGTCCGGATGGCCGGTGAATAGCACCCCGTAAAGATCGTAGGTCTCGCGCTCGAACCAGTCGGCGCCGCGGAACACTTCAATCAACGAAGGCACCGGGGTCGTTTCATCCGTCACGACCTTCAGCCGGATCCGCTGATTCAGGCGCGGCGACAGGAAATGATAGACGACGTCAAACCGCTTCTCGCGCGACGGCCAGTCGACCGCCGTAACGTCGATGATATTGATGAATTGGCAGGCGGGATCGTCGCGCAGGAATTTCGCAACCGATACGACATCCGCGGCCTTTGCACTAACTGTCAGCTCGCCATTGGCCACCGTGTAGCCGGCGACCGAAGCGCCGAGCGCATTCCGGATCGTCTGCCCAAGCCTTTCGAGCGTGTCGTCCATTCCGCTACTCCGTCTAACGCTCGATCGTGCCGGTGCGGCGGATTTTCTTCTGCAGAAGCATCACGCCGTAAAGCAGCGCCTCCGCGGTCGGCGGACAGCCCGGCACATAAATGTCGACTGGAACGATGCGATCACAGCCGCGCACGACGGAATACGAATAATGATAATAGCCGCCGCCGTTCGCACACGAGCCCATCGAGATCACGTAGCGTGGCTCCGGCATCTGGTCGTAGACCTTGCGCAAGGCCGGCGCCATCTTGTTGGTGAGCGTACCGGCAACGATCATCACGTCGGATTGCCGGGGCGACGCGCGCGGCGCGAAACCGAAGCGTTCGGCGTCGTAGCGCGGCATCGACATCTGCATCATCTCGACCGCGCAGCATGCCAGCCCGAACGTCATCCACATCAACGAGCCGGTGCGCGCCCATGTGATCAGGTCGTCGGCGGCGGTGACCAGAAAGCCCTTGTCGGCGAGTTCGGCATTCATGCCGGTGAAAAAAGAATCGTCCGCCCCCACCGGCTTGCCGGTGCGCGGATCAATGATTCCCTTCGACGCGGGTGCAACGAGGGTCATGGGGCTATCAATCCCATTCCAACGCCCCCTTCCTCCACTCATATATGAAGCCGACAGTGAGAACGCCAAGGAACACCATCATCGACCAGAAGCCGTAGAGGCCGATCTCGCGAAAGACGACCGCCCACGGGAACAGGAAGCTGACCTCGAGGTCGAAAATGATGAAAAGAATAGCGACGAGATAAAAGCGCACATCGAATTTCATGCGCGCGTCGTCAAAAGCGTTGAATCCGCACTCGTACGCGGAGAGCTTTTCCGGATCCGGCTGCTTATAGGCAACGATGAAGGGGGCGATCAGAAGCGCAAGACCAATGCAGAGCGCGACAGCTATGAAGACGACGAGGGGCAGATAGTCCATCAGCAATGCGCTCATTGGCGACCTCAAGCCTGCAGCCCCGCCCTACTGGATTGTACGCCCGTCCGGACCCACACGGCAGCCCGAACGGCGCCGGTTTTCCCCGCACAAACAGGCCTTGTTTGCTGGAATAGCCTCAAGAACGGGAGCGAGCGAGGCTTAGCGCAGCATATCTGGGGTGGCAAGCCGACATTGGGCGGCATCCACGAGCGTTCTGCTTCAATGTTGGCCTCGATTGACAGGGCAACGAGCCGCCCTCGATAGTCGGCGTGGGCGACACCAATTGCACAACCAGGAAGACGAAAGCCCATGGTGCTCCTGCGACAAATCGTGGCTCTGTTTGCGCTCGCAGGCACCGTCATAGCTTCGGCGCCGGCCGCAATAGCCGATGACTACCCCTCGCGCCCGGTCAAAATCATTGTTCCGTTCGGCGCCGGCGGCCCGACCGATGTCTATACCCGCGCAATCGCGGAAGAACTGCGCAAGTCGCTGCGCCAGCCATTTGTCATGGAGAATCGCCCGGGCGCGGGCACGACCATCGGCACTGACGTTGTCGCCAAGGCGCCGCCTGACGGTTACACGCTGCTGATGGTGTCGGGCACCCAGACCGTCAACGAGACGCTCTATGCCCACAAGCCCTACAAGCTCATGCGCGACCTCGTACCGATCGCGCCGCTCATCGATACCGACCTCGTCCTTGTGGTGCATCCGTCGGTGCCGGCAAAGGCCGTGGGCGAGTTGCTCGCGCTCGCGCGCGCCAAACCGGGCACGCTGAATTACGGCTCGTCGGGGCCCGGCTCGAACTACCACATGGCCGGCGAGCTTCTGAAAAACCTCACCGGCATCGACATCGTGCACGTGCCCTACAAGGGCTCAACCGGCGCCCGCAACGACATCCTCAGCGGTCAAATCCAGATCCTGTTCGATTCCGTGCCGACCATGGCGCCCCAGATCAAGGCCGGAATGGTGCGGGCGCTCGGCACCAGCGGAAAGACACGCTCGCCGATATTGCCCGATGTCGCGACCATGGCGGAGGCCGGCGTGCCCGGCTTCAACGCGACGTTGTGGGTTGGCTTCATGGCTCCCGCCGGCACGCCGAAGCCGATTGTCGACAAACTTCATGACGAGATCACCAAGATCCTGCGCCGGCCCGACATCAAGCAGGCCTGGGAAAAGACCGGCGCAACCCCGATTGTGATGACGCAACCCGAATTCAAGAACTTCATGGAAGCTCAGGTCGCGAAATGGGCGGAGGTCATCAAGACAAACCGCATCGCACCGATCAATTGAGATCATCAGCACAGGTGACGTGATGAGCGAGATGAGCAAGTCTGCGGCCGCCGTCAAAAGCGAGGATCATTGGACGAGCAAAGACGGCGGCGTGAAGCTGTTCCTGTTTGAAAAGTGCGCCGGCGATCCTGCCAAAAGCATCGGCACGATCCTGTTCGTGCACGGCTCGTCGATGGCCTCACAACCTACTTTTGATCTGCAGGTGCCGGGCCGGCCCGACTCGTCGGCGATGGATCACTTCGCGCGGCGCGGCTACGACTGTTGGTGCGTCGACATGGAAGGCTATGGCCGCTCGACCAAGGATCGCGACAACAACGCTCCCATTTCACAGGGCGCCGACGACTGCTACGCCGCGGCGCTTTATATCCAGAAACTGCGCGGCAAGCGGCCGTTCCTGGTTTACGGAATTTCATCGGGCGCACTGCGCGCGGCAATGTTCGCCGAGCGACATCCGGGGCTGGTCGCGCGGCTTGCGCTCGACGCCATGGTGTGGACCGGCGAAGGTTCTCCCACCCTTGAACAGCGTCGCAAGAAGCTGCCCGAATTCCAGTCAAAGAACCGCAGGCCAATCGACAAGGCCTTTATCCACTCGATTTTCGACCGCGACCATCCCGGCACCGCCGAGGAAAAGGTCATTAATGCTTTTGCAGATGCGGTCACCGCGTTGGACATCTCGGTGCCGACCGGCACTTATGTGGACATGTGTTCGAGGCTGCCCGTGGTGAATCCGGAGACGATCACTGTCCCGACATTGATCATGCGCGGTCAATGGGACGGAATTGCTTCGATCGAGGATTTGCTGAACTTCTACGCGAGGCTGCCGAACCCGGACAAGCAGTTCACAGTAATGCCCGGCATTTCGCACGCGAGTTTCCAGCAGAAGAATTACATGCTGGTCTACCACATCCTCGCGAGCTTCTTTGCGCAGCCCGCACCGGTCTACAGGGGTTGACGGGCTTCAACAGCGCTAAGCGCCAACTTTGCCGGCGAGATCGCTGAGGTCTTTGCCCGATACGTCGACTTTCACCGTCGGCGCGCGTTCGCCGGTATCGGGTCCATACTCGTTGGGTCGTGCGGTATGGCCGGCGCGCAAACCGCATGCGGCCGCAGCCGCGAGGTCGTTACTGTGCGCGGCGATCATCATGCATTGCTGCGGCTTGAGATCGAACGCCTCGCATGCAGCAAGATAGACACGTGGCTTCGGCTTGTAGTCGCCGGCGATTTCCGCGCCGAGAATTGCGTCCCAGGGAAATTCGTTGCGGCGGGCAAGGTCGACCATCAACGAAATGTTGCCGTTCGACACGGGCGCCAGAAGAAATTTTTTCCGCAGGCGCTTGAGCGCCGCCGGCACATCCGGCCATGCATCGAGCCGATGCCACGCCAGCGTGAGTTCGCTCAGAACATCTTCGGACAAATCGCCTAGACCAAAGCGCGGAATGAAGCGTTCGAGATTGCGCCGGTGCAGCTCATCCAGCCTGCAAAAAGGGATGCGACCCGACCGGACTTCCTCCATCCCGGGCTGGTATTCATTTCGCCAGGCGTCCGCAAAAGCGAGCCAGTCGAGCTTGTGTCCAAGGGGTCCAAGGATCCGCTCCGCCTCGCGGGCCACCGAGGTGCGCCAGTCGACGAGCGTCCCGAACACGTCAAAAAACATGGCCCGAACGGCGGTCATGGATGTCCTTGACGGGCCATCCTCGAACCCAAAACGGTTCCGGCCGGACAACCCGAAATCATGGCTAAGTCATTGATAAAATAGCGGGAGCGACGGAAGTCCCACAGACGTGTGTTTTCCATAGCTTAGACTGGCAACGGCCCCCAAAGGTCGCCACTGACCATAAAAGACAATCTGGCGCACTGGCAACGCCGGCGCCGACCATCACACCGCAGCAAGCCTCAACCTGGATACCGCTGGCCGACGCTGGCGCGAGGGTTTTTCGGCTTGCCTGTGTGCGCAGGTTTTCGCCCCCTACGGCGAAAAGAAAAGCCCGGCTTCGGGCCGGGCTAGAAACACAAAGAGGTGAGTTATGATTACCACAAATCACGACCCTTCGACAAACGGTTCAGGTGCCTCGCGGTCGGACCGGGATGCCGCTGATATCTTTTCCGATCTGGCAGCGCTTCGCCTGTCGCCCGATGAGGCTGGCCAGATTGGCTCCGAAGAGGTCTTGGCCCATGTCTCGGTCCGCAAGCCTAACATCAACGAATTTGTCCGGGTCAACCCTGACCCCG
>DASSYU010000247.1:0-2708 GCA_035703125.1 Pseudolabrys sp.
CTTCAGTTGGACATCGGACGTGCCGCTGCCCAGAACGCGTGCCTTCGCGATTTCTGCGAGATCGACGTAGTGCAGATAGTCACCATTGAAGGGAGTGACCGGATAGGGGTGGGCGACCAATTCTCCGCCCTTGTTCGCGAGATCGCGGACCACGGTCTCGGCGATGGCGCAGGCAGACTGCTCGTCCCTGGCCTTCGGCGAGGCCGGGTTGACCCGGACAATCACGAAGGAACCGAGCGACTCAATGCTGTCGATTGAGTTCGACGGCGCCGTGGCGAAGTGCGGCGCATTGCCGACATAGGCCTGGATCTTGCCCGAGAGCAGCAGGCCGGCCGCGCGATCGGGTGCCACGGCCGTCAGCTCGATTTCCTGCGGGTAGAAGGAGGGATAGACTGGCGACTCGTGCCCGCTCTTGGCCGGCGTGACGACGGCGAACGCCACCACGAGAACGATGCATGACCTGCGGGGAGTCATCCGCGCAATGCCTTCACGACCTTCTCGTTGGCGAGCGCTTCCTTGGGCGGCCCATGGAAAATGATTTCGCCACGATCGATGGCGTAAAGGCGGTCCCCAATCCGGGTCGCGGCGGCCAGATGGGACTCGGCCATCAGGATTGAGATGCCCATCGCCTTGATTTTCATCACGGCTTCGATGAAGCGGTTGACCACGACGGGCGCCAATCCCTCGAATGCCTCGTCCAGCAGTAGCAGCTTGGGCGAGAGCATCATGGCGCGCGCGATGGCCACCATTTTGCGCTGGCCGCCGCTTAGGTGCAGCCCCTCGCGCTGCAATAGAGACTGGACTTCGGGAAAAATGCCAAAAGCCTGTGCCTCCGGGTTTTGGCGCGCCACGCCATCGCGTTTCTGGGCGACTTCATCGCCCAGCCAACGGCTGATCATCAGATTTTCGTTGACCGTCAGTTCCGGGAAGACCCCGCAGTCTTCCGGCGAAAAGCCAATGCCGCGTTTCGCCCTTTCGTGCGGCGGAAGTTTCGACAGATCCTCGTCGTCGAACAGAATCTGGCCGGACCGGAGCGGCAAGAATCCCATGATGCTTTCGATAGTGGTGGTCTTGCCGGCGCCGTTGCGTCCGACCAGGCACACCACTTCCTGCTTTTCGACGTGCAGGGATACGCCGTAAAGGATGTGGGCAGGTCCGCGGTAGGTGTCGATCGCCTTGAGCTCGAGCACGTCGATCATTCCTTTCGAGTGAATGCATCCGGCCCCGAAGAGCCGAGCAGAACCATGGCGACCTGATCGTTGTTCTTGATCTCGTCGGGCGTGCCCTGGGCGAGAATTGCGCCCTGTTGCATGACCACGATCCGGTCGGAATACTTGAACACGACGTCCATGTCGTGCTCGACAATCACGGCCGTGATGCCTTCGCCCCGTACCACCGAGGCGATCGTATCCATGATCTGCCCCTTGTCGCGAGTGCTGACGCCGCTCGTCGGCTCATCGAGGAACAGGAGTTTCGGCCTCAGAGCGTAGGCGAGCGCAACATCGAGCAGCTTGCGCTCGCCTTGCGAAAGATCACGCGCACGCTCGTTACGTTTGTCCATAAGGTTGAATTGGCCAAGAATGGTATCGGCTTCTGCGCTCACTACGTGATCGAGGTGCGCGAGTGCAGTCAGATTGGTGGTCTTACCCTGACGCGAGAAGATCGCCAACGTCACATTGTCGAACGCGGTGAGGTCGTCGAACAGGTTGACGATCTGAAAGCTGCGCGCGATGCCTGCCTTGACGCGATCGGTCACAGAAGTATGCGTAATATCTTCACCCTTGAACAGAATCTTGCCCGAGTCCGAGGGCAGCAAGGCGCTGATCACGTTGACAAGTGAGGTCTTGCCGGCGCCGTTGGGTCCGACCAATGAGACGAATTCGCGCTCGGCAATTGTCAAACTGACGTCGTCGACGGCGTGCGTGTCGCCGAAATATTTCTTTAGATTGACGGTTTCGAGGAGATTCATGTCATCATCCCCTCTTCCTGAATTTGCCAAATTGGCGCGCCAGCGTGCCGACAATGCCCGTCGGCAATGCCAACACTAGCACCAGGAGCACGGCTCCGAGCATGAATTGCCAATAGGCGGTGCTGGCGACGGCGTAAACCTTGAGATAATTGAACACAATGGCGCCGATGATCGGCCCGCTGAAAGTGCGGAAGCCGCCGAGCACGGTCATGAACACGATCTCGCCGGAAAACGGCCAATACAGAATATCGGGCGTGACCAGCCCGTTCAGCGGGACCCACAGAATGCCGGCGAGACCGGTAAAACTGCCCGACAGCAGAAACGCCAGCCAGCGATAGCGCCGGATTGGAATACCCAGGAACTGGGCCCGCGTCTCGTTATCGCGGATCGCTTGCAGCGCCTTGCCGAAGGGCGAATGCACGATCACCCACATGAGCAAAGTGCAAACGCAAAACAGGAACAGCACATAATAATAGTAGGAATTCACGAACGCCTGATAGGCATTGCGGCCCTTGAAATCGATCAAGCCGCCGAGCAGCGTCAAATTTGCGAAGGCGACGCGCAGGCCGTCGGTCCCGCCTGTCACCCAGAAGAATTTATAGGCCAGCGTCCACAGCACCTGCGACAGTGCCAGCGTCAGGATACCGAAGAAAATGCGCGTATGGCGCACGCAGACGTAGCCGAACGCGGCCGATATTAGGCCGGTGAACACGAGTCCGACCAGGATGTAGACCTCGAT
>DASSYU010000290.1:0-2802 GCA_035703125.1 Pseudolabrys sp.
AGCCCTTATTATTTCCGTTCCGAAGATAAATGGGCGGGACGAGTTCTGCTGGCAGCGGTGATCGCCATCGAGTTGTCGATCGTCGGAATTAACGTGCTGCTCAATTCGTGGAACAACAGCTTTTACAATGCGCTGCAAGACAAAGACTGGAACGGATTCGTCTATCAGCTTGGCTATTTTTGCGTCCTGGCGACAGCATTCATTCTCCTCGCGGTCTATCAGCTCTATCTCAATCAATGGCTTCAAATCCGCTGGCGCCGGTGGTTGACGCGGACGTACCTCGATCATTGGCTCGAGGGCGCCAACCATTACCGCATGCAACTGCTCGGCGACGCCGCGGACAACCCCGACCAGCGTATCGCCGACGACATCAGGCAATTCATCGAGCTGACGCTGAACATCGGGCTTCAGCTGCTCAATTCCTGCGTCACGCTGCTCTCCTTCTTGGCTATCCTGTGGGGGTTGTCGGCGGCCGCGCCATTGCACGTGTTCGGAGTAAAACTGGACATTCCAGGGTATCTGCTTTGGGCCGCGCTGATCTACGCCTGCATCGGCACCGCCCTCACACATCTCATTGGCCGCGCGCTGGTCGCGCTCAATTTCCAGCAACAGCGATACGAGGCTGATTTTCGTTTCAATCTCGTGCGCGTGCGCGAAAATTCGGAGCAGATTGCTCTGCTTGACGGGGAGCGAGCCGAGCGCGACTGGCTTCTGCTGCGGTTCGGCAATGTGGTCGCCAACTGGATGGCGATCATGTCGCGCCAGAAAAAGCTTACTTTCTTCACAGCCGGCTATGCGCAGGCTTCCGTGGTGTTTCCGTTCGTCATGGTAAGTCCGGCCTATTTCGCCGGCGCTATCCAGCTAGGCGGGCTGATGCAGACGGCGAATGCGTTCGGTCAGGTGCAAAACGCGCTGTCGGTGTTCGTGACGCTCTATCGCAATCTTGCCGAATGGCGCGCAGTGATCGAGCGACTTTCTGGCTTTGACGCGTCCGTCGCGGCTGCGCGCGCCGTCGCGGCCGCACCGCCGGTGATCACGGCGAACTCGGGAGATGCGGCCACGGTCAGTTTCCATGACCTCGTCGTGCGTCTCCCGAACGGCACCCCACTGGTCAACGCCGATAATATCATGTTCAAGCCCGGCGAACATGTCCTCGTGACCGGCCCGTCGGGCGCAGGCAAATCGACCTTGTTCCGCGCGCTTGCCGGCGTCTGGCCCTTCGGAGAAGGCGCCATCACAATTCCGAAGAACGCACGCATGATGATCCTGCCCCAACGGCCGTACTTCCCGATCGCGCCTCTCGCCGCCGCGGTGGCGTATCCGGCCGAGCCCGGACAATTCGACGCCGCGAAGATCGCGGAACTCATCAGCGCGGTCGGCTTGCCTGCCCTTGTGCCGCGCATCGAGGAGGAGGCGCACTGGAACCGGATGCTGTCGCTCGGCGAGCAGCAAAGGCTCGGTATCGCGCGCGCACTCCTTTACGCACCTGATTTCCTGTTCCTTGACGAGGCAACGGCATCGCTGGACGAGCCGAGCGAAGCGGCACTCTATCAACTCCTCGATCAGCGACTTCCGCAAGCGACGATCGTTTCGATCGGTCACCGCGCAACGCTTGCAGCGTTCCACCGGCGCCGGCTCGCATTCACCCGTGCGGGTGATCGCCATGTCGTGCAGGAGGCCGCTCTCGCCCCGGCGTCTTGAAGGGAACACCAGCTCCACAAAAAGAAAAGGGCGGCGGCCATAAAGGACCGCCGCCCTTATGAGGGCAGACTGTAGGCTTACTTCAAGCTGCCGAGCGTCAGATCCGCCGACAGCTTGGCGATGAACGCCGCGCCGCACCACTTGGACGCGGCATTTGTAACCGAGTTGGTAACCGCTACAGGCCCAGTGAACACGGCGGTCGGATCAGCCGTCAGGAAATTACACTCGGCCTTCGACAAATCCGAGTCGTGATAGCGCAAGTCGAGAGTAAAAACCTTCCAGTTGAACCCGATACCTACGTTCCAATAAGCATAGTCGGGAAGGTCCGCACCGGCCGTGCCGGGCGTGTCGGTGTAAATGCCCGGCAGGAAGTCGGTTGTGCCGAGCCAGTAATACCCGGCCTCACCGGACACATACATTGTGATGTTGTTCGGTATGAGGTTCTCAAAGGTGAACTTCGCCGTGCCCGAGGCATAAGTGCCAGACGCGCCCGTGTTCAGCCAGCTCGGCGAGTAATACACGTTGGCGCCGAGGGCGATCATCGGATTCACGGTCCACAATACCTTGGCATAGACTTCCCAGAAGTCGGTATCGGCGAGAGTGGTGTTCAAGTTCGTGTAAGCGGGATAGCCCAGGCAGGGAGGAACTCCTGAGCCGCAGAACTGGTTCTCCCTCGGATACCAGTAGTAAATGCCGCCGAAGTCGAATGCCACAGGACCGAAGGTCGGGCGAATACCGCCGTACAAATCGATCTCGGCCGCCGGATCAGTCGCAAGCTTCACGCTCGCGGCGGCGATGCCGCCATAGAGCTGCAAGTCGGGCGTGATGTTGTATCGCGGCTCAAAATAGGCGAACCCGCCGGGGCCGCGATCGGTTTGCGAAATGCCGCGGAAATTATAGTCGCTCGTGATACCACCGCCGAAGGCGATATCCCACGGGCTAGGCGCCGCGGCCGGAGCAGCTTTCGGCGCCTTCCTCGGCATATCCGCCGCGAAGGCGGGCGCAGCAAAAACTGCGAATGCCGCCGCAACCGACAACACAACTTTTTTCATTGAGTCTGCCCCTTTAATTCGATCGGCGCGTTCTCGCGCCGGTCCCCTG
>DASSYU010000254.1:0-5270 GCA_035703125.1 Pseudolabrys sp.
TCAAGGATCTGCTGCCCGTGCGCGAGCCGATCTACGCCCAGGCCGACATTATCATTCAGTCGCGCGACGAACCGCACGACACGATTATCGACGAGATCATGGGCGAGCTTCCGAAGCGCCTCGGCTTGAATTCGGAGAAGCCGTTATGACGGTACCACTACGTCAAAGCGAGCCCATCGTGGTGCCGGTCACGCTCGGTGCGCGGGCCTATGATATCGTCATCGGCCGTGGTCTGCTTGCAGGCTTGGGCGAGCGCATCAAGACTCTGCGGCCTAGCGCGCGTGTCGCAATCGTGACGGATGAAACGGTTGCTGCGCGTCACCTGGCGGCAACCGAAACCGCGCTCAAGGCGGCGGGCATCGACAGCGCACGTATTCTCGTGCCGGCGGGCGAGGGCTCCAAGAGCTACGTGACTTTCGAAAAGGTATGCGAAGCGATCATCGCCGCGCGTGTCGAACGCAACGATCTCGTCGTAGCGCTTGGCGGCGGTGTGATTGGCGATCTTGCAGGGTTCGCGGCTGCATCCGTCAGGCGCGGTCTCGATTTCGTGCAAGTGCCGACCACGCTGCTGTCGCAGGTCGATTCGTCCGTCGGCGGCAAGACAGGAATCAATTCGCGCCAGGGCAAGAATCTCGTCGGCGCGTTCCATCAGCCGGTTTTGGTCGTTGCAGATTCGGCATTGCTCGACACGCTGCCGAAACGGGAATTCCGTGCAGGCTATGCTGAAATTGCCAAATACGGGCTGCTCGGCGATGCCGCGTTCTTCGCCTGGCTGGAGAAAAACTGGCAGGATGTCTTTGCCGGCGGTCCGGCACGCGAGCACGCCATTGCGGTGTGCTGCCGCGCCAAGGCCGGCATTGTTGCGCGCGACGAGCGCGAAACCGGCGAGCGCGCACTGCTCAATCTCGGCCACACGTTCGGGCATGCGCTCGAAGCCGGCTGCGGCTTTTCCGACCGGCTGCTGCACGGCGAGGCGGTGGCACTGGGAATGGCGCTGGCCTTCGAATTGTCGGCGAAAAAGGGACTCATCTCGGCAGCCGATGCCGCACGGGCATCCGCACATCTTGCGGCGGTCGGTCTGCCGACCCACGTAAAGGACGTCCCTGGCGGGGTGCCGCCAGTCGACACATTGACGGACCTGATCTCGCAAGACAAAAAAGTGGCGCGTGGCGCGCTCACATTCATTCTAGTGCGCGGCATAGGCCGGGCTTTTGTCGAGAAAGATGTAGACGCGGGCGAAGTGCGCGCGTTCCTTGAGGATAAGTTGTCGCAATGAGTGCGACGATGGTCGACACGATCGTCAATCTGCTGCTCGCTATATTTCTGCTCGCCGCCAACGCGTTTTTCGTTGCCGCGGAGTTCGCGCTTGTGAAAAGCAGGGGCTTCCGCATCAATGCCATGGCGGATCAGAACCGCTTCGGCGCTCGCCTGCTGCAAAAAATGATGGGCAACATCGAGGCCTATCTGGCGTGTTGCCAGCTTGGCATCACAATGGCCTCGCTTGGCCTTGGTTGGATCGGCGAGCCGACCGTTTCAATATTACTAAAGCCGATTCTTATTCCCCTCGGTATGCCGGAATCGGCCTTGCATTTCACATCATTCCTGCTCGGGTTTCTGGTGTTCTCCTCGCTGCACATTGTGCTCGGCGAGCAAGTGCCGAAGACGCTGGCAATCAGGGAGCCGGTCCCAGTGTCGCAGTGGATCGCCTATCCGCTCCACATCTCCTTCCTTCTCTTCTATCCATTGAATTGGCTGCTCAATACGGCGTCGCGTTCCATCCTTCGTTTGCTTGGCGTAAGGGAGCCTCCGCAGCAGGACATCCTGACCGACGTCGAGATAGAAGGGTTGGTTGAGGTGTCGGCCGAACATGGCAAGCTGGCAGAAGGTCAAGCGGAGTACATACAGAACGTTTTCCGCTTCGGCGAACTCGAAGTCTCCGACGTAATGATTCACCGAACCAATATGATCACCTTGAATGCCGACGACAAACCGGAGGACATTGTTAATGCCGTGATTGCGTCGCCGGTGACGCGGATCCCGCTATGGCGTGGCAATCCGGAAAATATCGTCGGCATTTTGCACGTGAAGGACCTGCTGCGCGCGTTGCATGCGGTCGATGGCGAGGCCTCCAAGGTTGACGTCGCGTCGCTTATGGCACCGACCTGGTTTGTGCCCGAAACCCGGCCGGTATCGGAGCAGCTCAAGGCCTTCCGCCGCCGTAAGACGCCCTTCGCTCTAGTGGTCGACGAATATGGCGAAGTCCAGGGCTTGGTCACGCTGGAAGATATTTTGGAAGAGATCGTTGGCGATATCACCGACGAGCATGACGTCGCTATGCCGGGTGTCCGGCGACAGTCGGACGGATCGGTTAATGTGGATGGCGCAGTTCCGATCCGCGATTTGAATCGCGTCATGGATTGGGATCTGCCGGACGAAGAAGCAACGACCATCGCGGGGCTCGTCATCCACGAGGCGCGTTCGATCCCGGAAGTGGGACAAAGCTTTACCTTTCATGGATTCCGCTTCCGTGTGCTGCGCCGCGCGCGCAACCGCATCACTGCGTTGCGCATTCAGCCATTGCCGCGAACGCAACAGGCGAAGGTCGGCTAGTTTCCGCTTTCGCCAGGGGCGGAAGCATGGATGGCGAGAGCATGTACGCCGCTGGCAAGCTCGGCTGCAAGCGATTGATTAATCATGCGGTGACGCTCGATGCGGGCCTTTCCCTTAAAGGCGTCCGACACGATATAGACCCTGTAGTGAGTTTGCCCGCCTGGCCGGTGCCCGGCATGGCCCTGATGCTGGTGCGATTCATCAACCACTTTGAGGTTTTGCGGCGCGAAAGCCTCGGTCAACTTTTTTGTGATGAGATCGGCGGTTCGCATATTGCCCGCTTAGGAGAGAGCGGCCTGCCGGTCAATGGCTATAAACAAGTCTTGAAGGCGTCACCTGCAGAAGTGCATAATGTTCGGTCATGAAATTCGACTCACCTCTTTTTGATCGCATCCGCGTCAAGCCGGAGAAGGACCGCCGTCCGAAAACTGGCGGGCCCGGCTGCGAATGGCATGGCTGCAAGGAAAAGGCCACACACCGCGCGCCCAAGGGCCGGGGCCGCGAAAAGGATTATTGGCGCTTCTGCCTCGATCACGTGCGCGAATACAACCAGTCGTACAATTTCTTCGCAGGCATGAGCGATACTGCCGTGATGGCGTACCAGAAGGACGCGCTCACCGGCCACCGCCCCACCTGGAAGATGGGGACAGGTAAGGGAACAATGCGGCCGGATATGCGCGCATTCGGTTCGCATTCGGATCCGTTCGGTCTGTTCGGCGAAGGCGTTCGCGCGGAACAGAAGGCGCACGCTGAAACGCGCCCGATCCGCAATGCTGAACGCAAGGCCCTCGACACGCTCGGTCTCGATATCGACGCGACCTCGCAGCAGGTGAAAATGCGTTTCAAGGAACTGGTAAAGCGCCACCATCCAGACGCCAATGGCGGCGACCGGTCCACCGAGGATCGTCTGGTCGAGATCATCCAAGCGTATAACTATCTAAAATCGGTGGGATTTGGCTGACCTGCCATCGACTGCAGGGGCAACCCAGCCCCGCCTTTCAAGCAGGGCTAACAGCACCTATCTCATTGAAATAATTGATGGTGCCATTCGGGATGGCTGGGTTTTTTGCCGCCGTGGCCTCTGCTAAGTTGCCGCCGCCATCAGCCGGACCGTACGAATCGGACCGCATCAGGGGTTTCGGAGTTCCGAAGCCACGGAGGATCAATGACCGTCGCAATGCAAGAGAGTGCCGGCCTGCCCGACATGAAAGTGTCGGTTCGGCAGGTTTTCGGAATCGACAGTGATTTGGAAGTGCCCGCCTATTCCAAGGCTGATGAGCACGTACCCGACATCGACAGCGATTACCGTTTCGATCGTCCGACCACGCTCGCAATTCTCGCCGGTTTTTCGAAGAACCGCCGCGTCATGGTCACCGGCTACCACGGCACCGGCAAGTCGACGCACATTGAACAGGTTGCGGCCCGGCTCAATTGGCCTTGCGTGCGCGTCAACCTCGACAGCCACATCAGCCGCATCGATCTGATCGGCAAGGATGCGATCGTGATTAAGGATGGCCAGCAAGTCACCGAATTTCGCGAAGGCATTCTGCCCTGGGCTCTGCAAAATAATGTCGCACTCTGCTTCGATGAGTACGATGCCGGCCGGCCGGACGTGATGTTCGTCATCCAACGTGTGCTGGAGGCATCGGGTCGGCTTACGCTGCTCGACCAGAGCAAGGTGATAAAGCCGCATCCGTCATTTCGTCTTTTTGCAACCGCCAACACGGTCGGCCTGGGCGATACGTCGGGCCTCTATCACGGCACACAGCAGATTAACCAGGGCCAGATGGACCGCTGGTCGATCGTTACAACGCTCAACTATTTGCCGCACGACAATGAAGTGGAAATCGTCCTCGCCAAAGCAAAGCATTACCGCAACGAGCAGGGCCGCGACATCGTCAACAAGATGGTGCGCGTCGCGGATCTCACGCGCAATGCGTTCATGAACGGCGATATCTCGACCGTGATGAGCCCGCGCACGGTGATCACCTGGGCGGAGAACGCTGAGATCTTCAACGACATCGGGTTCGCGTTCAGGCTCACCTTCCTGAACAAGTGCGACGAACTCGAGCGCCCGATTGTCGCGGAGTTCTATCAGCGCTGCTTCGGTGTCGAATTGCCGGAGTCGTCGGTGAACGTGGCACTGAGTTGATCGTGGGATCATCCCGGGGCTGATGAATGGCCTCCAATATCAAGAGCAAACCGACCTCGAAGGAGTCGCCGACCGAGCCATTCAAGCGCGCGCTCACCGGCTGCGTTCGTGCGCTCGCGCGCAAGCCGGACCTTGAGGTTGCATTCGCCGCCGAGCGTCCCGGGCTGCTGGGCGGGAAAGTTCGTCTGCCGGAGCCGCCGCGCAAGCTTGGCAAGGCGGAAGCTGCCGTCGTGCGCGGTCATGCCGATTCCATTGCGCTGCGTCTTGCCTGTCACGACCCGGCGATGCATCGCCGCCTGCAGCCAGCGGGCCAGCAGGCGCGTGCCGTATTTGAGGCGGTGGAGCAGGCGCGCGTCGAGGCAATTGGCGCGCGACGCATGGATGGCGTTGCGCAGAATCTGACGGCGATGCTCGACGAGCGTTTTCACCGCGGAAAGTTTGACGAGGTCACCGACCGTGCCGACGCGCCGATAGAGGACGCGCTGGCGCTCATGGTGCGCGAGCGCCT
>DASSYU010000390.1:0-2812 GCA_035703125.1 Pseudolabrys sp.
CTTTCTAGCGCTGTTTCTGGTGTCGCTGTTTGCCGAATTCATCGCCAACGACAAGCCGATTTTCATTCATGTAAACGGCCGTTTCTTTTTCCCCGCCGTCTTCACATATCCCGACACGGCCTTTGCCAAAGGAGATGATCCAAGCCTGTTTGGCACAGCCGCAGACTACAGAGACGAGTATCTGATAGGCCTCATCGAGAACGAGGGCGGCACTGTAATCTGGCCGCTTATTCATTTTTCGTACAACACCCAGGTGAGTAAGCCGCCATCGCCGTTTCCGTCAAAACCCACATGGATGTTGACGCAAAAAGACTGTGAGTTTGCCGCAAGTCACGGTTTTGCGAAGTGCGACGAGATCGAGCCCAACTGGCTAGGCACTGACGATGGCGGTCGCGACGTGCTGGCGCGGCTGATTTACGGGTTCCGGATTTCGGTGCTGTTTGGGCTGGCCCTCACCATCATTTCTTCGGTCATCGGCGTCGCAGCCGGCGCCGTTCAGGGGTACTTCGGGGGCTGGACCGACCTTCTATTCCAGCGCTTTATCGAGATATGGAATTCAATTCCGTCGCTTTATCTACTGCTGATCATTTCGTCGGTTCTGGTGCCGGGCTTCTTCGTCCTGCTCGGAATATTGCTGTTGTTTTCCTGGGTTTCGCTGGTCGGATTGGTGCGCGCGGAGTTTCTGCGCGGCCGCAATTTCGAATACATCCAGGCGGCGCGCGCTCTCGGTGTGTCGAATGCTGTCATTATTTTCCGCCACTTGCTGCCCAATGCCATGGTCGCGACCATGACATTTCTGCCGTTCATTCTGTCGTCGTCGGTTATGACGCTGACCGCGCTTGATTTCCTGGGCTTCGGTTTGCCACCCGGCTCGCCGTCGCTCGGCGAATTGCTGGCGCAAGGAAAGGCCAACGTGCAGGCGCCATGGCTTGGGCTTACCGGATTTTTCAGCATTGCCATCATGCTTTCGTTGCTGATCTTCATTGGCGAAGCCGTCCGCGACGCATTTGACCCGAGGAAAACCTTCAGATGAACGCGAACGAGCCTTTGCTGTCCATCCGCGACCTGTCGATCGCCTTCGGACGCGGCACGCGCGAGTCCGTAGCCGTCGATCGTGTATCGTTCGATATCGGCAAGGGGGAGACGGTCGCGCTTGTCGGGGAATCCGGATCCGGCAAATCGGTCACCGCCCTGTCGGTGATGAAGTTGCTGCCCTATCCGGCGGCACACCATCCGTCGGGCTCGATCAAGTTCAATGGCCGCGACCTTCTTCCGTTGAGCGAGCGCGACATGCGCCATGTGCGCGGCAACGACATTACGATCATCTTTCAGGAGCCGATGACCTCGCTCAATCCGCTGCACACGATCGAGAAGCAGATCGGTGAAATTCTATCGTTACATCAGGGCCTTGTCGGCAAAGCGGCAAGAGCGCGGATTCTTGAATTGCTCGGTCAGGTAGGCATTCCGGATCCGGCCGGACGCCTTCAAAGTTATCCGCACCAGCTCTCGGGCGGCCAACGTCAACGCGTGATGATCGCGATGGCCCTGGCGAATGAGCCCGATCTGCTCATTGCCGATGAGCCGACGACAGCGCTCGACGTGACCGTGCAGGCACAAATTTTGAAACTGCTCAAGGACATCCAGACGCGTCTTGGGATGTCCGTGCTGTTCATTACCCACGATCTCGGGATCGTTCGAAAGATTGCCGACAAGGTCTGCGTGATGCAGCGCGGTAAAATCGTCGAGAAGGGAGATGTGGAGCGTGTCTTCAAGTCGCCGGAGCATCCGTACACGCGCGCGCTGCTCGCCGCCGAGCCAAAGCCGGATCCTGCGCTTCCGCGGCCGGACGCGCCCGTCGTCATCGAGACCAAGGACTTGAAGATATGGTTTCCGGTCAAGCGCGGCGTGCTGCGTAAAGTGGTTGGTCACATCAAGGCGGTCGATGGCGTCAGCATTGAGCTGCGTAAAGGCGAAACGCTCGGTGTCGTCGGCGAATCAGGATCCGGCAAGACGACGCTTGGTCTCGCCATTCTGCGCCTGATCTCGTCAGACGGCCCAATCGTGTTCATGGGAGATCCCATTCAGGAGCTCAATTTCAAGGAGATGCGACCATACCGCCACAGTATGCAGATCGTATTTCAGGATCCGTACGGATCATTGTCGCCGCGCATGTCGGTATCGGACGTCATCGAAGAAGGTTTGTGGGTGCATCATCCGGGGCTGTCGGCGGCAGAACGCGAGCGGCGCGTCGTCGCGGCACTCAACGACGTTGGCCTCGATGCGCAGACACGAAATCGCTATCCACATGAGTTCTCGGGTGGCCAGCGTCAGCGTATCGCCCTGGCGCGTGCGCTGGTCCTGGAGCCGACATTCATTGTTCTCGATGAGCCAACCAGCGCGCTCGACATGCTCATCCAGTCGCAGATGGTCGACTTGCTGCGCGACCTGCAGAAGCGTCACGACTTGACCTACATGTTCATATCGCACGACCTGCGTGTGGTTGCCGCGTTGGCGAGCAGGCTATTGGTCATGCGTCACGGCAAGGCTGTGGAGGAAGGCGCGGCCACTGAATTGTTCAAGGCACCCAAGAGCGATTACACGCGTGCGCTGTTTGCCGCTGCCTTCAAACTGGAAACCGCTCCCGAAGGCGTAGTGTCAGAATAATGCGTCCGATGACGACCTGGCTGGTAGCGCTGATCTGCGTCGCAGCAACGGCGGCGGGTGCGGCCCAATTTGGTCCCGACCAGTATCCCATCAGGAGCGACGAGGGCGATCCGATCACCAATTTCGATTTGAGGCCGGAGCTGTCGGC
>DASSYU010000407.1:0-3197 GCA_035703125.1 Pseudolabrys sp.
AATGGTCAATGGCACCATGATCGAGATCGACGGCGGCCAGGATAAGCCATTGATGGACCGCTTCCGCGACAAGCCGAAAGGCTAGTCGACCATGCCGAAATGGGGGTCCAGCGACGTCGCTTCGCTTGACAAGCTCGGCCCCGCGGTCGGACTATTTGTGTACAAACAAGCTCGCCCGCCGCAGGCGACAGAACGTTGACAATCGCGGCGCGCGCGGAAAAGCGCGGTCAGCCGCTACGCAGGGAGCTTAAGTCATGAGACCGACGCGTCACGTGTTCACTCTCGTGCTTGCCGGCAGCCTCGCCGCCGGCATTTCGTCCCAGGTTCAGGCGCAGCAGACCATCAAGATCGGCGAGCTCAACAGCTACAAGGCGCAGCCGGCCTTCCTCGATCCCTACAAGAAGGGCTGGGAGATGGCGATCGACGAGATCAACGCCAAAGGCGGCGTGCTCGGCAAGAAGCTGGAAGTGATCTCGCGCGACGACGGCGCCAATCCGGGTGAAGCCGTGCGCGTCGCCGAAGAATTGGTCACGCGCGAAGGCGTCTCGATGATCGCAGGCACGTTCCTGTCCCACATCGGGCTCGCGGTCACGAACTTTGCCGGACAGAAGAAAGTCTTCTTCCTCGCCGCGGAGCCGCTCACCGACAAGATCACCTGGCAGAACGGCAACAAATACACGTTCCGCCTGCGCGCCACGACCTACATGCAGGTCGCGATGCTGATGCCGGCCGCGACTGGCGCGAAGAAAAAACGCTGGGCGCTGGTCTATCCGAATTTCGAGTATGGCCAGTCGGCGGCAGAAAATTTCAAGATGCTGATGAAGAAGGCGCAGCCCGATGTCGAGTTCGTCACCGAGCAGGCGCCGCCGCTCGGCAAGATCGACGCCGGTGCTGTTGCGCAAGCAATCGATGATGCGAAGCCCGATGCGATCTTCAATGTGCTGTTTGGCGGCGATCTCGCAAAGTTTGTCCGCGAAGGCAATACGCGCGGCGTCTTCAAGAACCGCACCGTGGTGAGCCTGCTCTCCGGCGAGCCTGAATATCTCGATCCGCTCAAGGACGAGGCACCAGTCGGCTGGGTCGTTACCGGCTATCCGTGGGACAAGATCAAGACCAAGGAACACACGGCTTTCGTCGACGCCTACAAGAAGAAGTACAACGACTACCCGCGACTCGGCTCGATCGTCGGCTACGTGACGATGAAGTCGCTGGCCGCCGGCATTGCTAAGGCGAAATCGACCGACACTGAGAAGCTGGTCGAGGCGTTCAAGGGGCTCAATGTCGACAGTCCATTTGGGCCGTTCACCTATCGTGCCAGCGATCATCAGGCGACGATGGGCGCCTATGTAGGCAAGATCGTCCTCGAAGGCGGCAAGGGCACCATGGCCGACTTCAAATATGTCGACGGCGCATCCGTGCTGCCAAGCGATGCCGAGGTCAAGAAATTACGGCCCGTCGAATCGAACTAGGTTTTCGTTCGTGACGTCCTTCGTTAACCTCTCCCCGCCTTGCGGGGAGAGGTGACTTGTTATGACTTTCAGCGCATTCCTGTTTCAGGCGCTCAACGGGCTCTCCACCGCCTCAGGTCTGTTCTTTATTGCCGCCGGCCTGTCGCTGATATTCGGCGTCTCCCGCATCATCAATATCGCGCACGGGTCCCTGTACATGTTGGGGACCTACATTGCCTATTCATTTGCCACGCATATTGGGGGCGTACTCGGATTTTGGGGTGGGATCATTGCCACGGCGCTCATTGTGGGAGTCATCGGCGCGCTGATCGAGATACTGCTGCTGCGGCGCATTTACCGCGCGCCGGAATTGTTCCAGCTGCTCGCGACGTTTGCTCTGGTCCTCGTGATCAATGACGCGACGCTATGGATTTGGGGGTCGGAGGATCTGCTCGGCCCACGCGCGCCGGGCCTGCGCGGGTCGATCGAAGTGCTCGGCCGCCGGCTGCCGACCTATGACGTGTTCCTCATCATCATCGGCCCACTCGTATTGTTGGTGCTGCATTTTGCGCTTGCCCGCACCCGTTTCGGACGTCTGGTGCGGGCCGCAACGCAGGATCGGGAAATGGTCAGCGCCCTGGGCGTCAACCAGGCGCTGCTGTTCACGTCGGTGTTTGCGGTCGGCTCCATGCTCGCAGGCCTTGGCGGCGCATTGCAGGTCGCACGCGAGCCGGCAAACCTTGCCACCGATCTGGTCGCGATCGGCGATGCCTTCGTGGTCGTCGTCGTCGGTGGCATGGGCTCGATTACGGGCGCCTATCTCGCCGCCGTGATTATCGCCGAGGTCAAAGCAATCTGCATTGGCATCGGCGTGGTCGATTTCGGATTTGTCACCGTCAATTTCTCCAAGCTGACGCTGGTCGCCGAATTCCTGGTGATGGCGGTGGTGCTGATCGTGCGGCCTTATGGGTTGCTTGGCCGCCCGCAAGGGCAGGTCCGTTCGATCGCCGAGCCCGAAGATCCGATCCGCCCGGCGACGCCCGCTCTAAAGATGCTCGGTGCCGCTGTTCTTGTGCTGATGTTCTGTCTTCCGCTGCTGGCGCAGGGCTCGCCATACCTGCTGATCCTCGGGATCGACGTGTTGATAGCGGTCATCTTCGCAGCGTCGCTGCACTTCATCATGGGGCCGGGCGGCATGCATTCGTTCGGACACGCCGCCTATTTCGGGCTTGGCGCCTATGGGGCGGCGCTGCTGGTCAAATGGGTGGCGGTCCCCATGGGCCTTGCGCTCGTCGCCGCGCCGCTCGTCGCGCTTGCGGGGGCGCTGCTGTTTGGCTGGTTCGCGGTGCGGCTCTCCGGCGTGTACCTCGCGATGCTGACACTCGCTTTTGCGCAGATCGTCTGGGCTTTGGTCTTCCAATGGGAAGCGCTGACCGGCGGTTCGAACGGCGTGATCGGAGTGTGGCCTCCGCCGCCCTTCGATAAGGCCTGGGTCTATTTCCTGCTGAGCCTGGTGCTCGCCGTGATCGGCGTCCTGATGCTGCGCCGCTTTTTGTTCGCGCCCTTCGGCTATGCGATGCGCGCCGGCCGCGATTCACCGTTGCGCGCCGAGGCCATCGGCATCGACGTCAAGCGCGTGCACTGGCTGGGCTTTGCGATTGCCGGCGCTGTCTGCGGTGTGGCGGGCGGGCTCTTTGCCTTTGCAAAAGGCTCGATCTCGCCGGAGACGATCCACGTCGGCCGGTCGAT
>DASSYU010000456.1:0-9141 GCA_035703125.1 Pseudolabrys sp.
CGCCTCACGGCGGCCATGGTCGCTAACGGACACGCCGGGGCTGACGCGGTGGAGGAATGGGTGCGGCCGCGCCAGGCCGAAGTTGAGCGCATTCGCTCGGCAATCCACCAGATCGCCGGGTCAGGCCTCACGCTGTCCAAGCTGTCGGTGGCTGCCAGTCTGCTGGGCGATCTGGCGCGCCAGTAGCTTTGCTCGCCGGATTCTAGTGCCTGAAATGACGCGTGCCGGTGAATACCATCGCGACGTTATGTGCGTCGGCGGCCTCGATTACTTTCGCATCGTTTACGGAGCCGCCGGGCTGGATCACCGCAGTCGCACCGGCTTCGATCGCGACCAGCAGGCCGTCCGGAAACGGAAAGAACGCATCGGATGCAACGACCGAGCCTTTGGTGAGCGGAGCCGGGGCTTTCAGTTCTTTCGCGGCATCTTCCGCCTTGCGCGCAGCGATGCGTGCGGCATCGACGCGGCTCATCTGTCCGGCGCCGATTCCGACAGTGGCTCGATTCTTCGCATACACGATGGTGTTCGACTTCACGTGCTTGGCGACGCGGAAGGCAAAACGCAGATCGGCAAGCTCGGCGTCACTCGGCTGACGCTTGGTCACGATGTGGAGCTGCATCTCTTCGACAACCGCATTGTCGCGTGATTGCACCAGCAAGCCGCCGGCCACGGATTTTACGGTCAGCCCGCCGGCGCGGGGATCGGGCAGGCCACCGGCGACCAGCAACCGCAGGTTCTTTTTCGTCCCGACGATCTTGATCGCCTCTTCAGTCGCGTCCGGCGCGATGATGACTTCGGTGAAAATCTCGGTGATCGCTTTCGCAGCCTCGGCATCGAGCTTGCGGTTAAGCGCAACGATGCCGCCGAACGCCGACGTCGAATCGCAGGCCAGCGCCTTGCGGTACGCATCGAGCAGATCACGTCCTTCCGCAACGCCACACGGATTGGCGTGCTTGACGATCACGCAAGCGGCCGTGCGGTTCGGATCGAACTCGGCAACACATTCATAGGCGGCGTCGGTGTCGTTGATATTGTTGTAGGACAGTTGCTTGCCCTGCAACTGACGGGCCGTGGCGACGCCAAAACGCTGGCCGGGCGAGCGATAGAATGCCGCGGTTTGGTGAGGGTTTTCGCCATAACGCAGCGCTTCCGCCAGTTTGCCGCCGAAAGCCCGATAGTCTGGCGCGTCATCGTGCAGCGTTTCCGCGAGCCAATTTGAAATCGCCGCGTCATATGCGGCAGTGCGCGCATAGGCCTTAGCTGCGAGTTTCTGCCGCAATTCGAACGACACCATACCGCTGTGCGCGACCATATCGCCGAGCACTTTTTCGTAGTCAGTGGGATCGACCACAACGGCAACGTCCGCATGATTCTTGGCCGCCGCGCGAATCATGGCCGGCCCGCCAATGTCGATATTTTCAATGCAGTCGTCGAATGATGCGCCCTTCTCGACCGTTGATTCGAACGGATAAAGATTGACCACGAGCAGATCGATCGGCCTGATCTGATGCTGCTCCATCGCCGCAGCGTGCTCCTTGTTACCGCGGATCGCGAGCAGGCCGCCATGCACTTTCGGATGCAATGTCTTAACGCGGCCATCCATCATTTCCGGAGAGCCGGTCAGCTCGGCGACATCGATTACGGCAAGTCCGGCATCCTTGAGAGCCTTGGCGGTGCCGCCCGTCGAGATCAGCTCAACGCCAAAGCCCGCCAGCGTGGTCGCAAATGCAACCAGACCGGTCTTGTCTGAGACCGAAAGCAAAGCGCGGGTTACGCGTCGCGGGTGGCTGGCCATGAGCACGAGCTAGCACATCAACGGGCCTGAAGTGTATTCGGCCGTAACGCATGCGAACACTGCATCCACAAGCATCGATTCTATAGCGGCAATTCCGGCTCGTGAGCGCGGTCGGGACGTGCGCCCGGGCTGGCTGGCGGCGTGTGGCGGAAGCTCCAGCGCACATTGCCCTTCTCGCCCACACGCCCATAAATGACAATTTGCACGGTTCGGCGCGGGCCGTCTGAACCGGCCAGGAACACGCTTTCCTCGATTTCAACGGAATCGGCCAGAGTTGCGAAGGTCCAAACTTCGCGATCCTGCAAAAGCAGGATGACGCCTCGTCCGTCAGCAAGGCGGCTCGCCTTGATTGCGGGGTGCAGATGAAACCGGACCGCAAATTCGACGCCCGGGTCTGAAGAGACCGCCCGGCCGTCTGCCGTCGTGAAGCTGTCTTCTCCATCGAGCACCCGGCCATCTGCACTCAGCCGAATAGCACGGTGGTGAATGACGTCGCAGTCGCTTGCATAGCCGTCGTGGGAGGCGCGCAGCACTGAACCACTGGAATCGCGCTCGACATGGACATCGTGTGGCCCGCCCATGATCGTCGTGCCGCCCAGCAGCCGCCGGGCTGCGGCGGATTCGAGAAAATGGCACGACGATTGGTCGTTGAGCGTCACGGTCGAGTGCGCTGGCGTCGCACGCGCGACCTGGCGCCAATTCTCCTTGTTGACCGCCGGCAACCCGCAATTGACGACCAGCCGCTGCTGCTTCCACGACATTTCGAACGACAGACAGCCGGCATGAGCTTCCTGACTCACGGCTACCGGTGGAGCTTTTCCCGTATCCATCAGGAGCGCGGTCTGTCCGGCTTCGATGCGCTGATAGCCTGAATGCGGAGCATTCGACACGGGCGTGCCCCGTGCATCGTCATATGCCAGAACGGTGGCGAGCAGATCGACCGGCGTGGGTCCCATGCCATTGAACTGCGCAAAGTTTCCGTCGCCGTGGCGGAAGAAGCGCAGCATCGGCATGATCCGGTCGATGGCATTGTTGAGTGCCTGCGGTGGCTGCAACTGACGCGCGGAAAACAACTGACGCAACGGCAACAGGTCGGTCAGCAATTCAATCAGCGTGCCGGGATTTCGGCTGATGTGGCCGCCGTCCGGCAGAATTTGCGTGCGCAATTCGTCGATCAGCCGGCGTACGTTGGAGCGCAGATACCCTGACTGGCCCTGCATGCAAAGCGTCGCATAAGTCAAGGCGATCACGGCTTGCAGGCGCGGCAGGCCGTCGCGTGTTTCATTGAGAGTGCGGCGCAGATAGCGCACCTGCCGCGACAGGCTGCGGATAAAGCGTCGATAGAAACGAGCGTCCGCATCCTGCAAAATAAAAGGCGCCTGGCTGAGCCAGCAGATCACGCGGCGTGAAAGAACGTCGGCACGCCAGCCTGTCGCGTGCCATCCGCCTTGGATGTTGATCCATTCGTCGATCAGCGAGCGCGCATTGGCGCGCGTGATCGCCGAGTCGGCGGCTCGCAGATGGCGCAGCCAGACGAAGCCGAGCAACGTCACCGCCCACTCGTCGGACGGCGGCGTCATTTCAAAAGGCGACCGGCGGTCGCAGATGACGACCTTACCGGCAAAAGCAAAACGCCCGGCGTAGATTTCGCTTGCACGCGTGGCATCCGCGGTGCGCAGGTCCTGCGGCGCGATTACCAGCCTGTCGGTCTTGGTCGAGGCAAAGTGCCAGCGCAGCAGCGGGTGCGCATTGATGCTGCCGAGCAGGCTACGGAAAGCGCGGCGCCCGAGGAGCACGGAGAGTCTGGCTCGCTCCGCGACCGAAACCCGCATCATCAATCCGTTCGTCCCCTGGTGCGCTTACCGATCCGTGAGCGCGGTTGACACGATAGCGAAGCGTCGGGAAAGCGCCAATATCTCAATCCGCTTGCGGATTTAGGCTGGTTTGCGGGTGAGACGGGCAGCGTAAAAACCGTCGAGCCCTCCCCAGCGCGGATCCGAATCAGGCAGGTGCATCGGCAAGGTGCGCAGGTCACCATCGTCGGTGACGAATTCGCGGCACTCGAAGACATCTTGGGGCGTAACAGGCTTCCGCGCAATGCGCGTATCGCGCGTCAGCAGGGCGGCGATCTGGTCCTCGCATTCCTCCGGTTCCAGCGAGCAGACGCAGTAGACAAGCACGCCGCCGGGCTTGAGCATGTCGACTGCGCGGTCAAGAAGCTTGTGCTGTAAAGCCGTGAGTGCAGAAAGGTCGGCTTCGCTCTTGAGCCAGGGCACGTCGGGATGGCGTCGGATGGTTCCGGTCGAAGAGCACGGTGCATCGAGCAGGATCGCATCGAAGGGTTCCGCTTGCCATTCCAGCGCGTCGACGGCGACGGTGTCGGCTTTCAACCCGAGACGCGACAGGTTCTCGCGCAAGCGGATGAGCCGCGCGGGCGAACGATCGATCGCGGTTACCTCCGCGCCTGCAAGAGCAAGCTGTGCGGTTTTTCCGCCCGGCGCGGCGCAGAGGTCGGCGACCCGCGCGCCGCGCAGATCGCCGAACAGATTTGCCGGCAGCGCTGCGGCTGCGTCCTGCACCCACCACGCGCCCTCTGAAAAACCCGGGAGCAAGGAAATCGCGCCATGCGCCGACGTTCGCACCGTTCCCGTTGGCAGCACGCGGCCGCGCAGGCGTTCCGCCCAAGAGCCGGCGTTATCCTTGACCGAGATATCGAGAGCGGGCTCGTGTCCGATTGCGGTCGCGATGGCGCGAGCCGTGTCGCGGCCGTAAGTCTTGCTCCAGCGCTTGAGCAGCCAGTCCGGCGTGTCACGTGAAACGTCACCGGACTGCACGGTTGCGCCGATTTGCGCGACGCGACGCAATACGGCATTCACGAGGCCCGCGTACCGTGCCGCACGCCGGTCAGCCTGAGCGAGACGCACCGACAGGTCGACGGCGGCATGGTCGGGGACCTCGAGCCAAAGAATTTGAGCCGCTCCGAGCAGGAGGATGGTTTCGGCGCGCGGCGCGTCCGCGGGAAATCCCTTTTCGAGAAATCCGCCGACCAGATGGCGAAGCGTGCCAAGGCGCCGCAAAACCGTCGCAGCCAACCGGCGCGTCAGCGCGCGGTCGCGGTCGGGAAGCGTGGAAAGGCCAGTATGAGCGTTTTTGCCGGAGAGAAGTTCGTCGAGCGCGATGCGGCGCCGCAACACGCCGTCGAGGATGTCGGCGGCGATTCTTCGGGCGGCAAGGCCGGGGACTTCCGGCTGGGGTGAGGTGCGCGGACGCGCCATACCCCGATAGTTGCCGGTAAATTGTGTCGAGGTCGCGAACTTCGGCCAAAAAATTCAGCAACGCACAATTTTGGCCGGCGCCCATAGTTCGACGGCCACCGGCGTGCCGCCGCTCACCGGCCAGTAAGGCTCCCGGATATCACTGTTGTACATGCGGGCAGCCACGGAAGACGAGGCCGCCGATCGAGGCGGGCCGGTTGGTGCCGTAGATCGCGTACGCCCCGCCGTGCATGGTGAGAGCGGCTGCGCCCGGGTTATTGACTTCAGCGCGAATCATTCCGGCCTCAGGCGCCGGCCTTTGCCGCCTTTTTGTTCTGCCGGTTGTTGACCAGATCGTCCACGACAGCCGGATCAGCCAGTGTCGAAGTGTCGCCGAGGTTGCCGTACTCGTCTTCGGCGATCTTGCGGAGAATGCGCCGCATGATCTTGCCGGAGCGCGTCTTTGGCAGGCCGGGCGCGAACTGGATCAAGTCGGGCGATGCAATCGGCCCGATCTCTTTGCGCACCCAGCCGACAAGCTCCTTGCGCAGGTCCTCACTCGGTTTCTCGCCGGCCATCAACGTCACGTAGGCGTAGATGCCTTGGCCTTTGATGTCGTGCGGATAGCCGACAACAGCGGCCTCCGACACTTTCGGATGTGCGACCAGCGCGCTTTCGACTTCTGCGGTGCCGAGGCGGTGGCCGGCGACATTGATGACGTCGTCGACGCGGCCGGTGATCCAGTAGTAGCCGTCTTCATCGCGGCGGCAACCATCGCCGGTGAAGTACTTCCCGGGATAGGTCTTGAAGTAGGTATCGATGAAGCGCTGGTGGTCGCCATAGACCGTGCGCATCTGGCCCGGCCACGCGTCGGCGATGCAGAGATTGCCGCTGGTCGCGCCGTTCTGCACCCGGCCTTCGGCGTCAACGATCTCAGGTTGTACGCCGAAGAACGGCCGCGTCGCCGATCCGGGCTTGAGCCTGGTCGCGCCCGGTAGCGGCGTGATGAGAATGCCGCCCGTCTCGGTCTGCCACCAGGTGTCGACGATCGGGCAGCGGGTCTCGCCGACCACGTGGTAGTACCACTCCCAGGCTTCCGGATTGATTGGCTCGCCGACGGTGCCGAGCAGGCGAAGCGATTTGCGCGACGTCTTCTTCACCGGCCCATCGCCGCCCTGCATCAGCGCGCGGATCGCGGTCGGCGCGGTGTAGATGATGTTGACCTTGTGCTTGTCACACACTTCCCAGAAGCGTGACGTCGTCGGATAGTTCGGCACGCCTTCAAACATCAGCGAGATGGCGCCGTTCGAGAGCGGCCCGTAGATGATGTAGCTGTGGCCAGTGACCCAGCCGACGTCGGCGGTGCACCAGTAGATGTCGCCGTCGTGATAGTCGAACACGTACTGGTGCGTGATCGAGGTGTAGACGAGATAGCCGCCGGTGGTGTGCAGCACGCCCTTCGGCTTGCCGGTGGAGCCGGAGGTGTAAAGGATGAACAGCGGGTCCTCCGCCTTCATCTCCTCGCACGGGCAATCTGCCGGCACGGTCTTGGCGATGTCGTCGTAATAGACATCGCGGCCCTTCTCCATATTGACGGCCGCGTTGGTGCGCTTGACCACGATGACGGAGGTGACACCGCCGACCTTCTTGCAGGCCTCGTCGACATTGGCTTTGAGTGGAATCTTGCGGCCGCCGCGCAAGCCCTCGTCGACGGTGACGATGCAGGTGGACTTGCAGTCCTCGATGCGGCCGGCGATCGAATCCGGCGAGAAGCCGCCGAAGATGACCGAGTGGATCGCGCCGATGCGCGCGCAGGCGAGGATGGAGACCGCCGTCTCTGGGATCATCGGCATGTAGATGGTGACGCGGTCGCCTTTCTTGACGCCGCGCGCCTTCAAGACGTTGGCGAAGCGGCTGACCTCGGCGTGCAGTTGCTTGTAAGTGAGTTTCTTGTCGTCCTTCGGATCGTCGCCTTCCCAGAGAATGGCCGTCTGGTCACCGCGTTTGGCCAGATGACGGTCGACGCAGTTGTAGCAGGCGTTGAGCGTGCCGTCCTCGAACCACTTGATCGAGACGTTGTGCGGGTCGTATGTGGTGTTCTTCACCTTGCTGAAGGGCTTGACCCAGTCGACGCGCTTGGCGTGTTCGGCCCAGAAGCCGTTCGGGTCCTTGATCGAACGGTCGTACATTTCCTTGTATTTGGCGTCGTCGACGAAAGCGCGTTTCCGCCATTCAGCCGGCACGTCATAGATCTTATCGGACATCGGCACTCCCTCCCGCCCGCTGTTGACGCCGCAGGCTCCCGCCACATTTCCCTGTCGGCGCTATTATGCGACGGCGCCTTTCATCGCGACAAGGCTGACAAATTGCCACTTTGGTCGCGGATTCAGACCGGATTCCCTGTGTTAGCGGCCAAAGCCGCCCAGGATCGCCCCGATGATCAGCAACGCGCCGAGCCAGGCTACGCTGTCGATAACGCTCAACATCGCCTTGCGGTTGGAAAATGCATTATTGGACGCGATCGTGGTGACGACGAAGCCGAGCCAGCAGAGCGCCCCGGATATGAGGCCGGCGCGCACAGTGAACATGTTCAGATGCACGAGGATGCCGTAGAGCACCCAGGCCATGATGATTTCGGCGAGGAATACCAGGACAAAGGGCGCCGCCAGCGCGACGGCCGACTTACCGGCCTGTTCGGCTTTGCACTGCTCCAGGGTCTTTCCCTGCGCGGCCATCCACCACTTGCCTAGGCTGGTGTAGTAGATTCCGCCGAAAATCCATGCGGCAACGGCGGCAACAAGAATCGAAACGATATTGGCGTGGGTAAAGCTCATAAGGGCCTCCATTCGTATGCCCGGCATCCGCGCCTGCTGAGGGCATTATGAAAAGAGGTGGATGGCCGATACAAGCCCGGCAGCGGTTGGTCAGGTCTTCAGTCCGCCCATCTTGCAGACCAGCTTCCATTCGGCCTCGGTCACCGGCTGCACCGACAGACGTCCATACTTCACCAGCGCCATTCCTCTGAGCTTCGGCTCGGCCTTGACCGCCGCGAGCGTCACCGGCTTCGGCAGCGGCTTGTCCGCCACAGTGGTGACAGCCACCCACGGCTCGCCCTTCGCGGCGGTCGGATCAGGGAACGATTCCCGGATCACCTCGCCGATGCCGACAATCTGCCTCTCGTCGCCCGTGTGGTAGAAGAAAAACTTGTCGCCTTTTTCCATTTCGCCAAGATGCCGGCGCGCGGTGAAATTGCGCACACCGGTCCATGCCTCACCCTTGGCTCCGCGCTTGACCTGGTCATTCCAGGAATACTCATCCGGTTCGGTCTTTAACAGCCAATACGCCATGTCACGATTCCGATTTGAGGGGTCTTGTCAGTAACGACTCGATGGCCTCGTCGACGTTCATTTTTCCCGCTAGCACCGCGGCGACCGCGCCCGAGATCGGCATGTCGATATTCTTTGCACGCGCCATTTCCATCAATGCCGGTGCGGTGAATACGCCTTCGGCAAGCTTGCCATGCGCGGCAGTGTCCACCCCTTCGCCTTTCCCTAACGCGACGCCACAGGAGAAGTTGCGCGACTGCGGCGTCGAGCAAGTAAGAATGAGATCGCCGAGACCGGAAAGGCCCATCAAGGTTTCCGTCTTGGCGCCGTGAGCATTGCCGAAACGTACGAGCTCGGCAAAGCCGCGCGTTGTCAGTGCAGCAGAAGCGCTGGCGCCGAGCCCGCGCCCGGTGACGATGCCGGCGGCGATCGCAAGCACATTCTTCGTTGCGCCGCCAAGTTCGACCCCGCGCACGTCGGTGGAATGGTAGGGGCGGAACGCGCCCGCGTTGATCGCATGTGCGAGCGCGACCGCTATTGCGGAATCAGCCGCAGCGATTGTGACGGCGGTTGGCAGCCCGCGCGCAACGTCCGCAGCGAAGCTTGGGCCCGACAGAATCGTCGGCACGGCCTTCGGCGCGCACTCCGCAATCACCTCGGTCATGAACTTGTGTGTGCCGTGCTCGATGCCCTTGGCGCAGGCTACCAGGGGAGTTGCACCGGACAGCGACTTTGCAAGCGCGCTCACTACCGAACGCGTCGCCTG
>DASSYU010000579.1:0-4706 GCA_035703125.1 Pseudolabrys sp.
TCGGATTCTGCCTCCTGGGTGCGCTGGTCGGCACCCTGGTCGGCGTGCTTCCTGGTATCGGCACTGTGGCGACCGTTGCCATGCTTTTGCCGATCACATTCGGATTGCCGCCGGTGGGAGCGTTGATCATGCTCGCCGGCATTTACTACGGGGCTCAATACGGCGGCTCGACCACATCGGTTCTGGTGAATATCCCCGGCGAGGCCGGTTCAGTTGTTACGTGTCTCGACGGCCACCAGATGGCGCGACAGGGCCGTGCCGGCGCCGCGCTGTCGATCGCTGCCATCGGCTCGTTCTTCGCCGGCTGCGTCGCCACGGTATTAGTGGCCGCACTTGGCACGCCGCTGACATCGTTGGCCCTGCTGTTTGGACCGGCGGAATATTTCTCGTTGATGGTGCTTGGTCTTATTTTCGCGGTTGTTTTGGCGAAAGGTTCGGTGCTGAACGCGATCGCCATGATCCTGACCGGTCTGCTGCTGTCGATGATCGGGTCCGATCTCGAGACAGGTGCGGGGCGCATGACCTTCGACATCGCCGAGCTATCCGACGGCATCGGCTTCGCCAATGTCGCCATGGGTGTGTTCGGCTTTGCCGAGATCATCCGCAATCTCGAGATGTCGCAGGAAAGCCGCGACATCTTGCAAAGCAAGATCAAGGGCCTGATGCCGACGCGGCAGGACCTGATCGATTCCTCCGGCGCGATCGCGCGCGGTACCATTCTCGGATCTATGCTTGGTATCCTGCCAGGTGGCGGTGCTGTCGTGGCCTCGTTTGCCGCTTATACCTTCGAGAAGCGCATTTCGAAGCACCCGGAGCGCTTCGGCCACGGCGAAATCAGGGGTGTGGCGGCGCCTGAAGCAGCCAACAACGCTGCGGCGCAGACTTCATTTATTCCATTGCTGACGCTGGGTATTCCACCGAATGCGGTCATGGCATTGATGGTCGGCGCAATGACCATCCACGGAATTGTTCCTGGCCCTCAGGTCATGACGAAACAGCCGGAGTTGTTCTGGGGCATGATTGCCTCGATGTGGCTCGGCAATCTGGTGCTGGTCGTTATCAACCTGCCGTTGGTTGGCGTGTGGGTCAGCCTGCTGCGTGTGCCTTATCGCTTGTTGTATCCGTCGATCGTCGTGTTCTGTTGCATCGGCATTTATTCAATCAACAATTCTCCAACCGATGTGGTGATCGCGGCGGTTTTTGGCCTTGTTGGATACTGGCTCACCAAACACGACTTTGAGCCGGCGCCCCTCGTGCTGGCCTTCGTGCTTGGCCCGCTGATGGAAGAAAACCTGCGCCGGGCGATGCTCATCGCGCGCGGCGATGCGACCGTGTTCATCACGCGGCCGATCTCAGGCGTGTTGATCGCTATCGCGGTGGGCCTGCTGGTGCTCGCGGCTCTGCCGATGATCCGTAAACGGCGCGAGGAAGTATTCGTTGACTAATTGGACGGCGCGCGGAAGCCCGCGCGCCGTCCATCTAGCCGGCGATGGCGCCGGATACCGTCAATAGTCCCGCCACCAGAATCAAAAGCTGAATTGAGAAGGCGGTGATATTGGCGTCCCACTTTTTCGCGAAGATCGGGATAGGCGCATTGAACGGCTGGTAGCCGTTTTTGTCGTAGGTGCCGCCGCCGTAGATCGGCATCGCGATCAGCGCCGCGAAAAAAGCCGCATAGACGACCGCGCCCATGGCTGCGACGAAATAGAGCCGCTCAATGGCAAGCGGTCCTGGCCACCAGATGAGCGCAAAGGCGAGCAGGCCCAACCCGACATAGCTTGAGATCTGCCACACCACGTGGAATCGCGCGTGCGGCGTCCACTGCGGATTGGTGGCATGGGTCTTGTTGAAGTCGGCCACCACTGTGAGCAGCGCCCAGCCGGCGGTCATGAGCGTGAACAGAATCCGGGCAACAAGAATGCGGTCAAAGCTCATTTGCATACCCCCAACTGCACCGGAGGGATTGTATCAGGAGTCGAGCGCGAGGACTGGCATTTGGGCGGTTGAAAAACGGCTGCTAGCCGTTGCTCCAGGCGATAAACTTCCCCATCTTCGAGTCGCCAGCCGATATTCGAAAAGATGCGCCAATATCTTGACTTGATGGAACTCATCCTCAGCCGTGGCGTCGAGAAACACGACCGCACCGGAACCGGAACGTTGTCGGTGTTCGGTCACCAAATGCGGTTTGCGCTTGATGAGGGCTTTCCCCTGGTCACGACCAAGAAGCTGCATCTGAAGTCGATCATCTATGAGCTGCTGTGGTTTTTGGCCGGCGATACGAACGTCAGGTATCTGCAGGAGCATGGCGTACGCATCTGGGACGAATGGGCGGATGAGCGTGGAGAATTGGGTCCCGTTTACGGCCAGCAGTGGCGATCATGGCCGGCGCAGGACGGAAAGACCATCGACCAGATCGGCAACGTCGTCGCGATGATCAAGCGCAACCCGGACTCGCGGCGGCTCATCGTTACCGCTTGGAACCCGGCCGAGGTCGACAGGATGGCCCTGCCTCCTTGCCACTGCCTTTTTCAGTTTTATGTCGCTGAAGGCAGATTGTCGTGCCAGCTCTACCAGCGTTCGGCGGATGTTTTTCTCGGTGTGCCGTTCAATATCGCATCCTATGCGCTGCTTACGCAGATGATGGCGCACGTGACCGGCCACAAGCCGGGCGATTTCATCCATACGTTGGGCGACGCCCACTTGTATCTCAACCATCTCGAGCAAGCGCGCCTGCAGTTGTCGCGCGCGCCGAAGCCATTGCCGACGATGCGGATCAATCCTGACGTGAAGGACATATTCGCATTTCGCTATGAAGATTTTTCGATCGAAAACTACGATCCGCACCCGCATATCAAGGCCGTGGTTTCGGTGTGACCTGGGTGCCAAAAAGCGATTTCGTTGTTGTTGCCGTTTAGAGACGTCGCGCTAAGCTGATTTTAACGCGGGAACTTCGTCGCATATTTTCCGAGGAGAATTGCACCTTAGGGCGTGACGTGCGTTGGTAATAGAATCAGAACAGTTTGGTCTTATTCATAGTGTCCGAAGGCAATGCCAATGTCCGGCAATCCAGTTTTATCGTCGGTCTCATGAAAATCGTGCTGGTGGCTGCAATCGGCGACAACCTGGTAATTGGCCGCGAAGGCCAGTTGCCGTGGCATTTAAAGTCAGACCTCCAGCATTTCCGTAAAGTGACGCTCAATCGTCCGGTGATCATGGGACGCAAGACGCACGAGTCGATCGGCAAATTGCTCGAAGGACGCACCAATATCGTTCTTACGCGTGATCTCAGTCTGGTCGCTCGCGGCGCCGTGCTGGCGACGAGTCTCGATGCGGCGCTTAGCTTCGCGCGTTCAGATGCGGCAAAACGCGGGGTCGATGAAATTATGGTGATTGGCGGGAGCGACATCTTCTCCATGACCATGCCAATGGCTGGCCGGCTTGAAATTACGCATGTGCATGCCTCGCCTGAGGGAGATGCAGCCTTTCCGCCCATTGACGACGAAATCTGGCAAGAAGCGTCACGCGAAGAGCACTTTGCCGGCCCCGACGATGACGCCGATTTCTCGTTCGCGACCTATATACGCCGCTGAATCAGCGTTAATGCGCGGCATGACGGCGCGTTGTAACGGCGCCTACGGTCCCCTATAACCCTCCCGACAACAGGCGCCCCGAATGTACGGCCGGCGCGGGAGACATTTTCAATGCCTTGGACCAATCAGGGCGGCGGTGGGCCCTGGGGCTCGGGCGGCAAGGGCCCATGGGGCTCGGGGCCGCAATCGCCGGGACCAACACCACCGGATCTCGAAGAAATTCTGCGACGCGGTCAGGACAGACTGCGACGTGTGCTGCCCGGCGGCAATCTGGGCGGCCGCGGATTCGCTCTCATCGTGCTTGGCGTGCTGGCGCTTTGGGGCTTCTCGGGATTCTTCCGGGTCGAACCGGACGAACTCGGTGTCGTGCTCCGCTTCGGCAAGCAAGTGCGCGAAGTGCAACCGGGTTTGAATTACCACCTTCCGTATCCGATCGAGAAAGTGCTCACGCCGAAAGCCTTGCGCATCAACAAGATCGATATCGGCATGCGGATTGTCGACGATCTTCGTCGCGGCGGCACCGCAACGCGCGACGTACCCGAGGAAAGTCTGATGCTGACCGGCGACGAGAATATCGTCGACGTTGACTTCTCGGTGTTGTGGAAGGTCAAGCCAACCGGCGTCGGTGATTACTTGTTCAATATCCAGAATCCGGAAGGCACGGTGAAAGCCGTGGCCGAAAGTGCAATGCGTGAAGTGATCGGCCGATCCGAAATTCAGCCGATCCTGACCGGTGCCCGGCAAACGATCGAAAATGCAGTGCAGGAGTTGATGCAGCGGACACTCGATCACTACGGCGCCGGCATTTTGGTGCAGCAGGTTCAGTTGCAGAAGGTTGATCCGCCGTCGCAAGTGATCGATGCCTTCCGTGATGTGCAGGCGGCGCGCGCGGATCTTGAGCGCGCCATCAACGAGGCGCAGACCTACGCTAACCGGGTGGTGCCTGAAGCGCGCGGACGCGTTGCGCAGATCACGCAAGCCGCCGAAGCCTACAAGTCGCAGACCGTCGCCGAAGCGACCGGTCAGACGGCTCGTTTTCTCAAAATCTATGGAGAATACAAGAAGGCACCCGACGTCACGCGCGAGCGCATGTACCTCGAAACAATGGAGCGCATA
>DASSYU010000210.1:0-2607 GCA_035703125.1 Pseudolabrys sp.
TTTCCGCACGACGGACCGCAAGCAGGATGGCAGGCGGGCGATGCCACGCCGCGCCGCGCCGCCAATGACGACCGGATCGGCATTGGTCAGATTCTGCAGGCGCTGCGCCACCGTCCGTCGCGCGGCCCGTATATTGCCGCCGGCATCGCCGGATTCATCTGGGCTGTCGTATGCATTGCCGCGCTCTATTCGATCGACACGCAGGTGGTGTTCGGGACGGCGAAACTCGGCCTTGCCGCCATGCTTGCGATCGGCGGCGCCATTGTCGTGCCCGTCGTCTTTTTCTTCGTGCTCGCCCACATGTTCAATCGCGCGCAGGACATGCGTGTCGTTGCTGAATCGATGGCCGAAGTGGCGATGCGCCTGGCGCAGCCCGAAACCGTCGCCCGCGAGTCCATTGTCACCGTCGGCCAGGCCATCCGGCGCGAAGTCGCGGCCATGGGCGATGGCGTCGAGCGTGCACTCGCTCGCGCGGCCGAGCTTGAAGCACTCGTCCACAACGAGGTGTCGGCGCTCGAACGGGCTTATAACGACAACGAGGTCAGAATCCGGGATCTGCTCACGGAGCTGACCAACCAGCGTGAGACGCTGGTCAATCAGGCCGAGCAGGTTCGCAACGCGATCGCCAGCGTCCACCTCGATCTCGCCCACGACATCACCTCGGTCGGCGACCTGGTCGCCGACAAGGTCAACGAAGTCGCTCAACGGGTCACCCGCTCCCTGACCGAAAAAGGCGAGCACATTACCTTGGCGCTCGGACATGCCGGCGATTCAATGATCGACGCCCTGAGCGAACGCGGATCGACCCTGCTCGACCGCCTCGAAACGACAGGCGATCAGGCGACCACCGCCATTTCATCGGCAAGCGACCGTCTGTCCACCAGCCTCAATTTCAAGACCGAGCATGTGCACGACGAGTTCGCTGATCTTGCCGCCCGCCTGCAGCAGATGATGACCGCACGTCTCGACCAGGTCGCGCAGAACTTTTCCGACAAATCGTCAATCACCATTGAGTCAATGGCGTCCCGCTCCCAGCAGCTGACCGACGCCATCACGGACACCAGCAACCGCCTTGCGGAGTCGATTGTGGCGCGCGCCGAAGAGGTCAACACGACGCTGCGCTCGACCGGCGATTCCCTCATCCTCGATCTCTCGCTGCGCGGCGGCGACGTGGTTTCGAAGCTCGAGCAGACCGGCGCACGCATAACCGACACGATCTCCAGCCGCAGCGACGCGGTCGCCGACAACTTCCGCGAAAGCGCCGAAACCCTGGTCGCCGCCCTCAACAACCGTGGCGAGGCCGTCAAGGAAATGCTTACGGCGCGCCTGCAGGCGTTCGAGACGATGTTCAATCAAGGCGGGACCGAGCTCACCGAGAAGATTTCCCGCGACTCAAGCAACCTTGGCAACCTCATCACCCGGCACATCACAGAGTTCGACTACACGGTGAAGAACTACGGCGGCGAGCTGGTTGGCCGGCTTGGCCAGCGCACGCAGGACGTGGCCGAGGCCCTGCGTAATTACGTCGACACCTTTGATCAGCGCGTGTCCGGCCGCACCGGCGAGATATCGACGACACTCGACCAGAGTCTGGCGCAGTTCGAAACGCTTCTCGGCGCGCGCGTGCAGGATCTGGCCAAAACCCTCACAGAGGGCGGCAAGGATGTCGTCGGCGCACTTGACCAGCGCATCGGCGAGGTGGCCGGCGCCATCAATTTACGCGGTGCTGAAGTGGCGGATTCGATCGGCGCCAAGATCAGCGAGATCGATCAGACGCTCGGCACCCGGGCGCTCGAGGTCGCAAACAATCTCGACAGCCGCATCGGCCGTTTCGAGGACCTCCTCATCGGCCGGGCGGAAACGGTCACCAGCCAGATCGAGACCCGCAGCAAGGCGGCCGCCGATGCACTCAATGCGCGACTGGAGCAACTCAGCGAGGTGATCAAGGTCAACTCTGCGGAAGCCGAGCGCTCGCTTGGGCAGCTCGCGCTGACCACCACCGAGGCGATCCGCTCCAGCGCGGGAGATGCCGAGCGCACTTTGGTCGGTGTCAGCGAGGAAATTGCGCGCAGCTTTGTCGGCAAGGCCGAGGAGATCGCGACCGCTGTCAGCCGTCGCACCAACGAAATGACCACTGTCCTCTCCGATAAGAGCGGCGGCGTGCTTGCTGCCATCACCGAGAAAGGCGCGCAGTTCACGCGCGAGCTCACAACGGCCACCGATCAAGCCGTCAAGGCGATCGAGGAAAGGGGCTTCGCTTTCACGCGCTCGATGATGGACAACAGCACTGAAATTTCGCGCATGATCAACACAGCGGGCGAGGCGGCGTCCGGTGTGGTCGCGCGCACGATCAACGAGCTCAACGAAACGGCGCAGAAGGCAATCGCGCAATCGCAACACACCGCGACGTCGACCGTGAAGGAAATGCTCGAGACGCACGCGATGCTGCGGTCCGACACGACCGCCCTCTTCGAGCGCCTGCGCGAAGCCAACATCATGCTGCAGGAAGTGCTCAGCGGCGCTCACGAAAACATGGGCGCGCTGGAAAATACGCTCATGGTGCGGGTGTCCGAATTCGTCACCGCGATGAACGAGGTCACGGCTTCG
>DASSYU010000224.1:0-2308 GCA_035703125.1 Pseudolabrys sp.
ACGTCCTCGCTTGAGGTGTTGTTAAAGCCATGCCAGCAGCCACGCGGCGAATAAACGACGTCGCCTTCGACCGACGGCTTGTCTCCATGCTCCGTGTAGATCATCCCGTGACCTTTGAGCACGATGAAGAACTCGTCGCAGTTATGATGGCGGTGATTTTCGTGCCGGGCACCGGGTTTGAGCACGGTCCAGCCGACAACATGATCGGCACCCGCGGTTTTCTTGTCGATTAGAAATTGCACCTGCATATCGACCCAGCCGTCATCGCGCTTGAGGCCCTCGACCTTCGGCACGTCGCGCAGATTGGTGCGATACATCACCGGTGCAGGCCCGCCCTCTTTCCATTTGGTTACCGCGCTTTTCACGGCTTTTCCAAGAGCGCTCCCGATCTTCTCAGCGGACGATGTCATTTTTGTCCTCCCAGGCGCCGATACACTTGATGCGCCACTACGAAATCGTTCCCGTCGATCCCCAATCCACGGCAGGCGTTCATCATCTCGTTAGCCGCGGCTGCGAGCGGCACCGGGCTTCCGCTCATGCGGCCAAGGTTGAGCGCCAGCATCATATCTTTTTGCTGCAAGGTGACGTCGGCAAGCGGTACAGCGGGCATTTTTCCTTCCAGGATAAATGGTCCGCGATAGCCGAGTACCGGTGACGCCGCCACGCTCTTGAGAATGGCATCGAGCGCCACATCACGGGCGACGCCGCCCTTTTCGGCCAGTGCGACCGCTTCGCCGAAGGCGATGACCTCGACCATCAGCAAAAGATTGACTGCAATCTTCATCTGGCATGCGAGCCCATTTCCGCCGATGCGCGTGACCTTCGGCCCGATCGCGAGCAGCACCGGCTTGACGTGCTCGAAAGCCCGCTCGTCGCCACCGATCATCACCGAGGCATTGCCTTGAGTGACTGTGACGGGTGAGCCTGAAATTGGCCCATCAAGCATGATCGAACCAGCCTTGCCGAATTCGGCTGCAACTGCGCGGCTTTCGTCCGGTTCAATCGTGCTCATGTCGACGTAGATGCCGCCCGCACGCAATCCGGCGACGATGCCGTCTTTGCCGAGAGCCACGGCGCGCACGGCCTTTGAGTCGGTCACGATGGAAAATACGATTTCGGATCGCTCAGCTACCGCACGCGGTGTGTCCGCCCAGCGCATGCCGGACTTGATCAGCGCTTCAGCTCTGTCTCGGGATCTGTTCCAGCCGGTGACTTCATGCCCCACCGCCATGAGGCGCGGCACAATCAGCTGCCCCATTGCGCCAAGCCCTACAAAACCCAGCTGCACGAAACGTGGCTCCCTTCGTCACATCTAGTTTAACACTCAACACTAAAGACGTGGCTGGCCGGCACAAGGCCGGCCATGAAAGGAAGTTTCGGAGAAGTGGGCAGCTAGGGACCTACGGGAGCTTGTCATAGCCCTCGCCAAAGCCGGCAAGGCTCATCGGGAAACCGATTCCTTCTTCCGGCGTCTGGAAGATGATGAAGGTCGCGGTCTTGCCGCTGCGCAGCTTCTTGATCAGCTCGTCGTCCATGATCACTTCCGCGATGCAGCCGTTTGGCAGGCAGCGGACGAAGCCGGCGCGCCCGATGTCGGCCTGGTCGATCTTGAGCCCGAGGCCTGACGGCAGCAGCACGCCGAGCGGCGCGACCACACGCATCAGTCGGCTTTTCTGATCGGCGGTCTTGAGCACGATCACAGTGAGGCCGACATTGGCACGGTCTTCGGCAGTGACGCTCTGGATCAGGGCGCATTGCTCGGTTTTGGCGCCGGGCGGCGTATCGCAGCGGATCTGCCAGTCTTTATGCACAGACTTCACGGCGCCTTGGGCAAAGGCGCAGTTCGCGGACGTGAGCGCCAGCAGCGCGGTTAGCGCCATTGCTCCGAGTAAGGGTCCAAGCCAGCGCGTGCCGAAACGTGCGTGCCTGTCATGCTTGGAAAATTGCATCAGAATGTGCTTCGGCATCCGGTTATCAGCCCTTTCGGGGCGGAGACTAAGCGAATCGTCGCCTGGTCGGCACGTTATTTGTTGTGGTTGGGTCATGACCGGCCAATCCTGTCAAGCAAGGCGAGCCGGCGAGGGGTGCTGCGGTGGAGACCCGGAAGGCCCGGAAATATGATGCAGAAAGCAGGTTTCGGGTACGCCGTTTGTCGCAGACGGCAGACAATGAGGTGCATTGCGGCAGGGCAGGAATTATGGTTTGAGAGGCCGGGATTTTCCCCCGTCCCGCCGCACCGCCCAAGCTGCCACGCCCGTGGCAAATGCCGTGCTCAGCGGGACCGCGCCGGACATCATGCCAGTGGTGG
>DASSYU010000265.1:0-8206 GCA_035703125.1 Pseudolabrys sp.
TGTCCCGGCAGGGCCGGAACCGACAGGCAGGGCCTCGAAAGCGCAAGGTCTTGCCGCGGGTCGCGAAACGCCCGGCAGACCTCAAGGATCGCCGGGCGCGCGGGTTTTAGGGGCATCGGAACGGCCTGTCAAACGGGCCCAGGGGCTGGGTTATCCCGACGCAGTCGGTTTTTCTTGAATTTTCGGGCTCCGATGGTCATGTTCACCCCGTCAGGCCGGGCCCCTCTGGCAGCCATGTGGCTGCGATGTCGGAATGCTGACGACATTCGGTGGGCCCGATGCATCTGACAGGTTCCCCTCAATCCGCTTGCTTGCGACCCCGGCCGCCGGGCAGCGGCTCACGCTCGCCTGGCCTTGCGTTTGTGGCTGTCACGGTGGTGGCACGCTGCCGATGTTCAGCCTGTGGGCACTTTCGGCGGCGGCCTGCGCCGCTCTTCTCGCAGCGGCCATCCTCGGGGAGATCGGGCCGATCATTGAGACATCCGCCCGTCGGGGCGCCGGAGCAAAGTGAATGATTGACCTTTCCATGTTCCCGCAGGGCGCGATCACCGCTCTTCTTCAAGTGATCATGATCGATTTGGTGCTCGCCGGCGACAATGCGGTTGTCATCGGCCTTGCGGCCGCCGGTTTGCCGCCTGTGCAAAGGAACAGGGCGATCCTGGTCGGCATCATTGCAGCAACAGTGCTGCGTCTGGGATTCGCCGCCATTGCGTTGGAGTTGCTCGCGATTGTTGGTCTGTTGCTGGCCGGCGGAATTCTGCTGTTGTGGGTATGCTGGAAGATGTGGCGCGAATTGCGCGGGCCGAGCGCCGAGGATACCGAGGCGGCGCTCCTGAAGCTCGATGCACATGTGCCCCGCAAAACCTTCGCGCAAGCGGCCTGGCAGATCGTGATTGCCGACGTATCGATGTCACTCGACAACGTGCTTGCGGTGGCGGGGGCCGCTCGCGACCACCCATACGCATTAATCTTTGGACTTGGCTTATCGATTGTGCTGATGGGGGTTGCTGCGGGATATATCGCCCGGCTCCTGAACAGGCATCGCTGGATTGCCTATTTGGGTCTCGCAATCATTCTTTATGTCGCGATCGAGATGAGCTGGCGCGGATTTTGGGAAATCGAGCCGCATGTTTTCGGCTAGAAACCGTAGCGCGCGAGCGAGGCGGCGAGCGCGGGCGAGGGCGCGCGTCCAGACGTAAAAACGATACGCGGTGGAGCCGGCAATTCCCCGTTCGGGCGCGTGCGAATCAGGTCCACCACCCGGCGCGCAATGGCCGGTGCGGGGTCGAGCCAGGTGACCGGCCAGCGTGCATTTGCACGGAAGCGCTCGAGCAGAAGCGGATAGTGCGTGCAAGCGAGTACGATCGTATCGGTGCGTCTGCCGTCCTTATCGATGAAACAGCGCGCTATTTCGCCGGCAATTGCCGTATCGGCGACGGGGGTTCCGGCAAGTTCGGCTTCAGCGCATGCAGCGAGCCGTGTCGAGCCGACCAGGTGCACGTCGCACCCGGAACCGAATTCGCGAATGAGCGCATGGGTATATTCTCGCCCGACGGTTGCCTGCGTGCCGAGCACAGCAACGCGTTTTGTCGTCGATTGTGCGCAAGCCGGCTTGATTGCGGGGACCGTGCCAACGAAAGGCACGCGAAAGTGCGCGCGCAATTCGCCAAGCGCAAGCGTGGACGCGGTGTTGCAGGCCACCACCACAAGATCGGGCCTGCTGTCCGAGATGGCGCGCCCGGCGACGTCGACGACGCGCTCGATCAACCTGTCCTCGTCGAGATTTCCGTAAGGGAAGCCCGCGTCGTCGGCGATGTAGATGAAATTTGCATCAGGCCGTGCCGACCGCACCTCCTGGAAAACCGTCAGGCCGCCGAGACCGGAGTCAAACAGCAATATCGTGGGTGCTTTGGGCATCTCGGACGAAATCACCCGGATCCGAACACCCGCTTGAAGATGGTGTCGACGTACCTGAAATGGTGGTCGAGGTTGAAGTTGGCCTCGAGCTCCTTATCCGTGAGCTTAGCGCGAACGTCCTTGTCCGCCTTGAGAAAGGACAGGAAATCGCCTTCGCCGGCCCACACTTTCATGGCGTTGCGCTGTACGAGACGATAGGCGTCTTCACGCGCCACGCCTTTTTGGGTGAGCGCGATCAGCACGCGCTGCGAATGGATCAGCCCGCCAAGTCTGTCGAGGTTTTTCTGCATTGCGGCCGGGTAGACAATGAGCTTGTCGACGATCGATGCAAGACGCGCGAGCGCAAAATCAAGCGTGATAGTGGCGTCGGGACCGATCATGCGCTCGACCGAGGAGTGCGAGATATCTCGCTCGTGCCAGAGCGCCACGTTTTCCATGGCCGGGAGTGCAAAGGCGCGCACCATCCGGGCGAGACCGGTCACATTTTCCGACAGAACCGGGTTGCGCTTGTGCGGCATCGCCGAGGAGCCTTTTTGCTTCTCGGAGAAATATTCCTCAGCTTCGAGAACTTCGGTTCGCTGCAGGTGGCGGATTTCGGTCGCCAGGCGCTCGATCGAGGAGGCGACAACGCCGAGCGTGGCAAAATACATGGCATGCCGATCACGCGGGATGATCTGCGTGGATACCGGTTCGGCGGAAAGGCCCATGGCCTTGGCGACATGCGCTTCGACGCGCGGGTCTACCTGCGCGAAGGTGCCGACCGCGCCAGAAATCGCGCAGGTGGCGACTTCCTTGCGCGCGGCCGCCAGCCGATCACGGGCACGCGCGAATTCGGCGTAAGCATAAGCAAGTTTGAGGCCGAAAGTGATCGGCTCCGCGTGGATGCCATGCGAGCGGCCGACCATTGGTGTGAGCTTGTATTCGAAGGCGCGGCGCCTGAGCGCTCCCAGCAGTGCGTCGACATCAGCGATCAGGATGTCGGTGGCCCGAACCAGCTGAACGTTCAGGCAGGTGTCGAGCACATCGGATGACGTCATGCCCGAATGCACGAAACGCGCCTCCGGGCCGACGATCTCGGAGAGGTGGGTGAGGAACGCTATGACGTCGTGTTTGACCTCGGCCTCGATGGCATCGATCCGCGCAACGTCGAATTTGGCCGGCTTCCCCTTTTCCCAGATCTTTTTGGCGGTGTCTTTGGGAATGGTGCCCAGCTCCGCCATCGCGTCGGCGGCGTGTGCCTCGATTTCAAACCAGATGCGGAATTTTGTTTCCGGAGACCAGATCGCGGTCATCTCGGGGCGGGAATAGCGCGGAATCATCGTGCGATCGGAGCCTCCGGGTAGGGACTAGCACGATGCGGGTCTTCGGCAAACCATCCCGCCGCCCGCGCCATGCTACTTTTTCCGGTCGAAATCATGTGTTGCGGTGATTTCGATCTCCGCTCCTTGCATGTTGAAGAATTCGCTCAGCGTGGTGCGCGCGCGCCGAGACTTTAACCGATTGGCGAAGCCGCCCCGATGAAATGGGCTCCATGCTTTGTTTGACCGTGACGTCCTCCAGTGCGGACGGGGTCTGGATGTGCTTTCTAAAAATTCCATCAGCATCGGTGTTGCGTTCCGGATTGGCCGATTGGGCGAGCGCAACAGCGGTGCCGTCGGCAGCGGTAGTGACCGCTGCCTTGATCGATCTGACGTCGCTCATTTCGCCGAGATAGAGCCAGCCAATAAACGCCATGGCCCCTAAGGCCACGATGAACATGATCTTGTTCACGCCGCTTCCCCGCGAGCGAGCGCCGCGGCCTGGCGGATGGCCGCGATATTGGCTTTGTAATTATTGCCTTTGAATACGGCAGAGCCGGCGACCAGGACATTGGCGCCAGCGCGCACGACATCGGCGGCGTTCTGCGCCGTGACGCCGCCGTCGACCTCGATGTCGATCTGGCGCGCGCCGGCGAGCGTGCGTACATCACGCAACTTGTCGAGCGCTGCTGGGATGAACGCCTGGCCTCCAAAACCGGGATTGACCGACATGATGAGAATGAGATCAACCAGGTCGATGACGTGCTCAATGCTCGACACCGGTGTTGCGGGGTTCATCGTCACGCCCGCCTTCTTGCCGAGCGCCCGGATCGCCTGCAGCGAGCGGTGCACGTGAGGTCCAGCTTCGACATGCACCGTTATGATGTCGGAACCCGCTTTCGCGAAGGCATCGAGATAAGGCTCACAGGGCGCGATCATCAGGTGGACGTCGAGCGTTTTCTTGGTGAGCGGGCGGATCGCCTGCACCACGGCCGGGCCGATTGAAATATTCGGCACAAAATGACCGTCCATGACGTCGACGTGGATCCAATCCGCGCCTGCGGATTCGACCGCACGGATTTCCTCGCCCAGTCTGGCGAAATCGGCCGAAAGAATAGACGGCGCGACGATGAGCGGGCGCATAACGACCTCCGGAAAGGTTCGGGTAACACGCGCCGAACAAACGGGCAACGCCGCACGCCGGCCAATGCACCGGCTTGTTTAACGCTTTGCGGAAATGCGGCGCGCCAACGGTTTCAGCAAATGCGGCAGAAGGTAGATCGGAAACTGCGCCAGCGCGAAATAGAGCCATGCAAGGTCCGGAATGACGAAACCTGTGGCGGCCAGCATCAGGCCGATGTTGCGGTTGCCGGCGATCAAGCCGATGGCGAGAGCGTGGGCGGGGCCCGCGCGCAGGAAGACAAGAGCGGTGAGGGCGATCATGGCGAGTGCAATGACGAATGCCAAAGCGGTCAGTCCGACGACGAGCAGCGGATCGGCGCGAAAGTGGTCGACAACGCCGTCCATCGCCGCGATGGCAAATGTCGACATGGCGATCATGCTCAAGCCGTCGATGCGCTCGCGTTGGGCCTCGATAAAGGTGTCGCCGGTAATGCGGCGGAAGACGGCCGCGCCAAGAGCGCAGCCGGCGATGATCGCCAGTAGTCTCAATCCGAAGGCGACAGGCGACGCGAGGGCGGTGCCCAGATAGATGTGGGTGAACAGGCTCGCGGTGAGCGGCGTGATGGCAGTCGATACGATCAGGCTGGCGAGCGTCAGCGCGACATCCAGCCCCAGCACGGCGGCGAGTGCCGGCGATGACATCAGGCCCGGCGCCGAAATCTGCAGCACGAGCATGAAATAAAGGCCGGGTGCGAGATGATCGACGCCCAAAAAGACGAACGCGGCACCAAGCATCAGGGGCACAACCAGCATCACCCATATGGTAGCTGCGGCAATTAATCCGGGTTTGGTCCAATGGGCCCGAAGCTCCTTCGGGTTAACGCGCAGAAACGCGAGCGTCAGCATCACGATGATCGCTTCGCCGAGATACGGTTTGAAGGCTCTCGAGAGCGGCGGCACGAACAGGCCAATAAAGATCGATGCTGCCGCCACCAACGTGCCGTGACGGCCGGCCAAAGCCAGCGCTGCCGCGGGCAGCCTCAACCAGTTCATTGCGGAAAACTCCGGCGGGTGGGCTGTCTTGATAGCGCCTTCGGGTCCGACGATCCATATAAAGGGTAGCGGCGCGGCTCGGCGCCCCCGCGGGTAGGTGATATGGCACGTACCGGTGCAATGGTCCTCGGTGCCGGCATCGTCGGCACCTCGATCGCCCTTCATCTCGCGAGGCGAGGGCTCAGCGTCGCGCTAGTCGACCGCGCCGGCATCGGCGAGCAGACGTCCTATGGCAATGCCGGGATCATCGAAGGCAACACGATATTTCCGCCTGCGTTTCCCTCGAGCGCCGGCGCGCTATTGCGAATCGCATTCAAACGCGCGAGCGAAGCCAATTATCACTTTTCCTTTCTACCGAAGATCGCTCCCTGGCTGCTGGCATTCCGCGCGGCTTCCCGGCCGGAAAGGCTGGCCGAGACGGCCCAGTTGATCCGCCCGCTGTTTTCTCGCGCGGTCGCTGAGCATGAGATGCTGCTGGCCGAGGCAGGCGCAACTAAATATCTGCGTAAGACAGGTTGGCTCAAGGTTTACCGCGCCGAAAAGAGTTTCAAGTCGCTCGCGCCGGAGTTCGATCTGGCGGCTAGGTTCGGGCTGCCGCTGCAGTCACTCGATACGGCCGGGGCACTGGCGCTCGAACCGTCTCTCAGTCCGGTATTCGCGCACGGGGTGTTCTGGCCGGAGGCCGCGAGCATCAGCAACCCACTCGGCGTAACACGGGCCTATGCGGCGCGTTTTGCCGGACTCGGCGGCGTCTTCCTGACCGGTGATGCGCGGACCCTGCACCGATCCGGTAGCAATTGGCGTGTTGAGACCGACCAAGGTGCGCTCGACGCAAGCCAGTGCGTGATCGCGCTCGGTCCCTGGACTCCCGATCTGCTCAGGCAACTGGGTATCGCGCTCCCGCTCGCGGTCAAACGTGGTTATCACCGCCATTTCCGCGCTCGGGGCAATGCCGGGCTTGCCCGGCCGGTGCTCGACGCCGACGTCGGATACCTGATCACGCCGATGGAGCAAGGTATCCGCATGACGACCGGCGCCGAATTTGCCGCGCGAGATGCTCGGCCTTCGCCAGTGCAATTTGACCGCATCATGCCGCTCGCGCGCGAGCTGTTTCCGTTCGGCGAACGTGCCGACGACAGAACGTGGATGGGTAGCCGGCCTTGCTTACCCGACTCCCGGCCAGTGATTGGCCGCGCGCCACGGCTGTCGGGGCTTTGGCTGGCCGTCGGACATGCGCACTGGGGCCTGACGCTCGGCCCGGCGACCGGCCGCCTTGTTGCGGAAATGATGACCGGTGAAACACCGTTTTGTGATCCAGCGCCGTATCGTGCCGAGCGATTTAGCTAGCGCGCGCCGGCGTTATCTCACGGAAATCGTAGCGGTCGCGGATGTAGGTATTGAAGAAAGTGCCTTTCGAGAACGCAGACTGGAAGGACGCCGCGACCTCGACCGGAACATCCACATACTCGTAGATCCGGCCGGTGACGAACATCACGGTCAGCCGTTCTCGCGCATCGTCATATCTGATATCGGCAACCGCATTCGATGGCATGATCGATAACGCATAAACCATCGCGAAGTTCGGGAGTCATGCAAAGCGATCACGCCAGCATTGCAGCGCACCATTGAATGGTAACGTCGTGGCCTCGTAGACGCCGCGCGCAATCGCGCGCGCAAGCACATTGGCTGCAAGCATCCCGAGTTCGCTGAGAGAAAACACCGGATCGGGCAACGGCTTTGCACCTATGCTCGCCGCGAATACCACATCGCCGTCGAGCGGCGAGTGGACGGGGTAGATCGCGCGCGACAATCCGCTTTGCGCCATTACGGCCAGGCGCTTTGCTTGTGCTTTGGTGAGTTTTGCATCCGTAGCGACCACCGCGAGTGTCGTGTTTTCACCCAGGTTGCCTTTGCTGCGAAATTTCAGCGCGTCAGGAGGAAACTTCGTCGGCCAGCCATGGCCGCCGAATTCCTTGTCTTGCTCGAAAGGCGCGGCCCAAAAATGCGGGCCGTCACCGATCGTCATGCTGCCGGCAGCATTGGCTGCCGCGATTGCACCGACGGTCAGTCCACCACGCGTCTTTGCGCTGGCCGATCCGACGCCACCTTTGAGGTTGACGGTTGTCGCGCCCAACCCGGCCCCCACGCTCCCGAGGGCGAAGTCTTCGGCAGCAAGCTTCGCGGCTTCGTAGCCCAGTTCTCGATAAGGCGGATAGCGGCCCCAATTCTTGTCGCCGCCTGACAGGAGATCGAACAGGATCGCGCCCGGCACGATCGGGACACGCGCCTCGCGAACCTGAAACCCGCGGCCCTTCTCGCGCAACCATGCTTGCACGCCGGAGGCGGAATCCAGGCCAAAGGCGGATCCGCCGGACAGCACAATGGCATCGATGCCTTCAACAGTCTGCGCCGGGTCGAGCAGGGCGGTCTCGCGCGTGCCCGGCCCGCCGCCGCGAACGTCGACGCTCGCGACCACGGCTGAATCGAAAATGATCGTGGTTACGCCGGAGCCGAGCTTGGCGTCGCCCGCATGGCCGACCCTCACGCCGGGAATATCGGTGATCAAATTTCGCAAAAATGCCTCCTGCAAGGAAAGCGGAGACGATTTGCAGCGACCCGTCAATCGTCCCGTTCACGGTTCGATCACTTCGAAGTCAGACCGGCCGCGGCCACTTGCCACTGCCGTACCTGCTGGCGCATCTAGGGCGCATGCATGCCGATGTCACGTACCTGGCGGCATTGATCGCCGGCCTTGTCAGCTTTCTATCTCCCTGCGTGCTGCCGCTGGTGCCGCCTTATCTGGTGTTCCTGGCGGG